>NZ_JCAXES010000010.1:0-204117 GCF_059758695.1 Stenotrophomonas sp. GQ19
CCCGTACCCGGCCAAGCCAGCGCAGGCACAAACGCCCGGCCGTTGATCCTGCTTCGGCTCAAGCCCTGGCTCTGGCTTCGGCTTTCAGCTTCTAAAAAAAAACACCCCCCCAAAAAAAAAACGCCCCGACCGAAGCCGGGGCGTGCCCATTGGAGAGGGATCTGGGCTCAGTACTGCGCGGTCAGGGTGACCCCGGAGAAGGTCGAATAGCCCTTCACCCGCACGTGCCAGGTACCGGCCGCCGGTGAAGTGATCGTGCAGGTCTCGTTGTTGCCGCTCAGATACGGACGGCAGTTGTACACCGTGTCGGTCGGCGCGCTGCCCGAACGCACATACAGATCCGCATCACCACTGCCACCGGCGATGCTCACCTTCAGCTGCGAACGGCCCGACGGCACCACCACCGTGTAGGACAGCGACGCCCCACTGGCCGCGCCCAGGCCGCTCACCGGCACATTGTTCTGCAGCACCGTCCCCGTGCCCGGGTTCGGATTGGTCCCGCCCAGCGCCGCCGTGACCGCCGCATCGGCGTCCACGATGCCCGCGCCGCACCCGCCGCTGCATGCGCCCGGCAATGCCCGTGCCGTGTTCTTCAGCAACGTCTCGATCGCCGCCGGCGTCAACGCCGTCGGTGCCACCGACTGCACCAGCGCCACCACGCCGGCCACGTGCGGCGCCGCCATCGACGTCCCGTTGTAGGACGCGTAGGACGCCGTGCCCGGCACCGTCGTGCCGCTGTTGAGCGTGGACAGGATCGCCTGGCCCGGGGCCGAAACATCGATGCCCGCACCGTAGTTGGAGAAGCTCGCGCGCGCACCGGCCGACGTCGTGGCCGCCACCGCGATCACGTTCGCGCAGTTGGCCGGCACCGACGAAGACACGTTGGTGTTGCTGTTGCCCGCCGCCACCACCACCGTGGTGCCGCGCGACACCGCGCCATTGATCGCGTTCTGGTAGGTGGTCGAGCAGGTGCCACCGCCGCCCAGCGACATGTTGATCACTTCGGCCGGGTTGGCATTGGCCGGCACGCCGCTGACCGTGCCGCCGGAGGCCCACACGATCGCATCGGCGATGTCGGAGGTGTAACCGCCGCACTTGCCGAGCACACGCACCGGCACAACCTTCGCGTTGAATGCCGTACCGGCCACGCCGGTGCTGTTGTTGGTCACCGCCGCGATGGTGCCGGCCACGTGGGTACCGTGCCAGCTCGAGTTCGAGGCCGGAATGCCCGAGCCGCACTCGTTGGCGGCGTACCAGTCGCCTTCATCGTTCGCGTTGTTGTCACGGCCGCCACCATCGCGCGCCATCGCCGCGTCGCTGATGAAGTCATAGCCGGGCAGGATGTTGGCGTTGAGGTCCGGATGATTGGTGATGCCGGTGTCGATCACCGCCACCACCACGCCGGTACCGGTGGCCTTGTCCCATGCCGGGCGCACGTTGATCGAGGCGTTGCTGGTGCCGAAGCCCCACTGTTCGGACAGGCGCGCGTCGTTGGGCACCAGGGTGGCGTGCATCAGCTGATCGACTTCGACGTATTCCACGTTCGGGTCGGCCGCCAAGCGGCGCATCAGCAGTTCCGACTCGGCCGCATCCAGCGGACGGTCGGCCTTGACTACGGTCGGCCCGATGGCCAGCTGGCGCAGCTTCTGCAGGCCCAGCGCGCGACCCTGCGCAGCCGGTACGGCCGAGGCCGCCGCCTTCAACGAGCTGGCCAGTGCGGTCGGGGTGGCGACCAGGTTGGCGCCATCCTTGTATTTGACGATGAAACGCTGGTGCGTCGGTGCCGACGACAAGCCGCTCAGCTGCACATCGCCGGCGAATGCCGGGGCGGCCAGCAGCAGGGTGGACAGGACGGACGCGCCGAGTACAACCAATGCACGCTGACGCAAACGGGGTTGCGAATCATGAGACATCGGATTTCCCTTTCAGACTGTGGATGCCGCGAACGCGGCTGAATTTCCAGTCCCGACCCGGGGGCTGTTGAACGCGATGGCGCGGATCGAGACCGGTTGTTGGATCGGTTCCCCTGAAATCGAACCGCCCATCGCGAACCTAGTGGGTCGCTGCGGGTTCAACAATGTTTCAGCCGCACTTCAGCGACATGAAATGTCGGATCTGAGACTTTCCGTGTCGAAGGTTTGTGAAAGTGAAGGAACTTGGCGCCTTCCGACCGGTCACATCGCGCCATCGAATGTCTGTTTCGGCTGTCTGCGTCGGAAAACGGCGGACAAGCCTTGCGCAACGGGGCCTGCGCGGCGCTGCCACCGCTGGACAATGCGCCTCCGCGTGCGGCCGCCAACACGACGCCCATGAAAAAACCCGCCTGTTGCCAGGCGGGTTTTTCAGGAGTCATCCGGGTGCGGGGCGCTTACGCGTCCAGACGCACCAGCCAACCGTGGCGGTCCGGCAGGCGGCCGTACTGGATGTCGGTCAGCTCCTTGCGCAGCGACATGGTCACTTCACCGGCCGGCGCGTTGATGTCGCCGACCGAGAAGCCCTCGCCCTTGAGCTGGCCGATCGGGGTGACCACCGCAGCGGTTCCGCAGGCGAACACCTCGGCGATCTCGCCGGAGGTCACGCCCTGCTTCCACTCGTCGATGGTGACCTTGCGCTCTTCGACCTTCATGCCACGGTCGCGGGCCAGCTGCAGGATGCTCTCGCGGGTGATGCCTTCCAGGATGCTGCCCGACAGCGCCGGGGTCACCAGGGTGCCGTCCTTGTAGACCAGGAACACGTTCATGCCGCCCAGTTCTTCCAGGTACTTGCCCTCGACGGGGTCCAGGAACAGCACCTGCGAGCAGCCCTGGGCCTGCGCCTTCTGCTGCGGCAGCAGCGAGGCGGCATAGTTGCCACCGCACTTGGCCGCACCGGTGCCGCCCTTGGCTGCACGTGCGTACTCGGTGGACAGCCAGATCGACACCGGGGCCACGCCCTTGGCGAAGTACGGGCCCGCCGGGCTGGCGATCACGTAGTAGCCGGCCTTGTGCGCGCCGCGCACGCCCAGGAAGGCTTCATCGCCGATCATGAACGGACGGAAGTACAGGCTGGATTCGTCGGCCGACGGCACCCAGCTGGCATCCACGGCGATCAGCTGCTTGAGCGATTCGACGAAGATGTCCACCGGCAGTTCCGGCAGCGCCAGGCGCTGCGCCGAGCGCTGCAGGCGGCGGCCGTTGGCGTCCGGGCGGAAGGTCCAGATCGAGCCGTCGGCGTGGCGGTAGGCCTTGATGCCTTCGAAGATTTCCTGGCCGTAATGCAGCACCGCCGCGGCCGGGTCCAGCTGCAGCGGGCCGTACGGACGTACGTTCGCGTTGTGCCAGCCGGTGTCCTTGTCCCACCGCACTTCCACCATGTGGTCGGTGAAATGCAGACCAAAACCGGGGGCGGCCAGGATGCGCTCGCGCTCCTCGCTGCTGCGCGGCGTGGCGGAACGGGTGGTGTTGAAGCTCACGGAAGACTGGGACACCGGATATTTCCTGTTCTGGTTACGGGGAACGCCGCGACGCCTGCTGGCGGTGGGCGGTTACAACATGCCGGTTTCGAGCCGGGCGGCCTCGGACATCATGTGGCGGCCCCACGGCGGGTCGAACACCAGCTCGACGTCGGCCTGGGCCACCGTCGGAATCATCTCCAGCTTGCTGCGCACGTCATCGACCAGGATATCGCCCATGCCGCAGCCGGGCGCGGTCAGGGTCATGGTGACGTCGATCTCGCGCCGGCCATCGTCCAGGTGCTTGAGGTCGACCTCGTACACCAGGCCCAGGTCCACGATGTTGAACGGGATTTCAGGATCGAAGCAGGTGCGCAGCTGCTGCCACACCAGTTTTTCGACTTCGTCATCGGAGGCGTTTTCAGGCAGCTCCAGCGCCGGCGGCGGTTCCTTGCCGATGGCGTCGCCGTCCTTGCCGGCGATGCGGAACAGATTGCCTTCGACGAAGACGGTATAGCTGCCACCCAGGGCCTGGGTGATGTAGCCATAGCTGCCAGCGGGCAGCGTGACCGTTTCGCCCTGCGGGACCATGACGGCCTCGCAGTCGCGTTCGAAGTGGACAGGTTCACTGCTACGGGAATACATGTGGATCGATATGGGGGTCGCGGCCAATTCCCGCAAGGCGACCATTTTAGCCCAGCGGCCGCCCACGCGCCGGTCACCCCGCAAGCCGGTATCCTGTGGGCACTCACAGGAAGATTGCATGTCGCCCACGTCCGTGCCTGTCCGGAGCCGCCATTGGCTCTGGCCCCCGATGTTGCTGCTTGGTGTCGTCACGGCCACGTTGGCCTGGTTGTTCATTGCCCTGCTCAGCGGCCGCCAGGCCGGCTGGATGGCGGTGCTGGCGGCGCTGGATATCGCCTTCATGCTGCGCCTGGGCACCTTCCGCGCCGGGCCGGCCCGGGTGGTGGTGACCCTGCTGGCGACCCTGCTGGTTGCGCTGGCGGCCAACTGGGGCATCGCCTCGGCCTACCTGGGCGGCTCGATGGGCCTCAATCCGTGGGATTCAGCGTTGCGCATGGGCCCATTCATGGCCTGGACGCTGCTCGGCCTGGCCAACGGCGCGGTGGAATGGCTGTGGCTGGGCGTGGCGCTGGTGATCGGGTGGTGGGTGGCGAAGTAGCCGCCCTGCATGCGCTGACGCCGTCCGTCGGTGGCGCCGGCCGCTGGCCGGCTCTTCATGACCCCCGGACGGAAACGCGTTGGTATTCACGCATCGTGGGGAGCCGGCCAGCGGCCGGCACTACCTCTCTGTTTAATGTCCGCCGTCGAGCGCCTTCAATTCGCTGACCAGCGCGCTGGCCGCACCGGCGCCATCGCCGTACAGCATGCGGGCGTTGTCGGCGTAGAACAGGGCATTCTCGATGCCGGCAAAGCCGGTGCCCTTGCCGCGCTTGATCACCACCACATTGCGCGCGTTGACCACGTCCAGGATCGGCATGCCGTAGATCGGGCTGGCCGGGTCGGTGCGCGCCACCGGGTTGACCACGTCGTTGGCGCCGATCACCAGCACCACGTCGGTGTTGGGGAACTCGGGGTTGATGTCGTCCATGTCGGCGATCAGGTCGTAAGGCACGCCCGCTTCGGCCAGCAGCACGTTCATGTGGCCCGGCATGCGCCCGGCAACCGGGTGGATGGCGAACTTCACCTTGATGCCGCGGTCGATCAGGCGCTGGGCCAGTTCCCATACCTTGTGCTGCGCCTGGGCCACGGCCATGCCGTAGCCGGGCACGATCACCACGCGCTCGGCGAAGGCGAGCATGGCGGCCACGTCGCTGGCCTCGATCGGCTTCTGCGCGCCGCTGATTTCCTGCGCCACGCCACCGCCGCCGAAGTTGGAGAACAGCACCCCGCTGATCGGCCGGTTCATCGCCTTGGCCATCAGGCGGGTCAGCAGGATGCCGGCCGCGCCGACCATCATGCCGGCGATGATCAGGGCCTCGTTGCCCAGCACATACCCTTCGAATGCCACGGCCAGGCCGGTGAAGGCGTTGTACAGCGAGATCACCACCGGCATGTCGGCGCCGCCGATTGGCAGCGTCATCAGCACGCCCAGCGCCAGCGCGACCACGAAGAAGCTGATGATCGCCACCGGGCTCAGGGTGACCGCCGCCCAGACGCCGAGCACCACCATCGCCAGCGCGACCAGCAGGTTGAACGCCTGCTGCCCGGGGAAGGTGACGCGCCGGTCGAGTCGGCCGTCCAGCTTGGCCCAGGCGATGATCGAGCCGGACAGCGACACCGCACCGATTGCCGAACCGATCACCGCCAGCGCCAGCACGGTGGCCGACGGCTGGCGCGCGGCCAGGTCGGCCAGCGCCTGCTCGCTCCAATGGGTGGTATCGCGGTTGGCCAGGAACGAGAAGCGCAGCAGTTCCACCGCGCCGATCGCCGCGGCCGAACCGCCGCCCATGCCGTTGTAGAGGGCCACCATCTGCGGCATGTCGGTGATCGCCACGCGCTTGGCCGACCACCAGGCCACGCCGGTGCCGATCGCCACCGCCGCCAGAATCAGCGGAATGTTGTGCAGCTCGGGCAGGAAGAAGGTCGCCACGGTGGCGATCAGCATGCCCAGCCCGGCCCAGCGGATGCCGCTGCGCGCGGTCATCGGCGAGGCCATGCGTTGCAGGCCCAGCAGGAACAGGGTGGCGGCCACCAGGTAGCTCACCTGCACCAGCCACTGCAGCAGTTGCGCGGTGCTCACGTTCAAGGCGCCTTCTCCCCGGCGTCGCGCTTGGCGCTGGGCTTGAACATGTCCAGCATGCGCTCGGTGACCACGTAGCCACCGGCGGCATTGCCGGCGCCCAGCACCACCGCGATGAAGCCGATGATCTTCTCCAGCGGCGTCTGCGCGTGGCCCAGCACCACCATCGCGCCGATCAGCACGATGCCGTGGATGAAGTTGGACCCGGACATCAGGGGGGTATGCAGGATCACCGGCACCCGTGAAATGATCACGTGGCCGGCGATCGCGGCCAGCATGAAGATGTACAACGCCACGAACCCGTCGCTCATTGCAGTGTGTCTCCCAGGCGGTGATCCCGTCCCCCCATCATAACCATGCGCTGAACCGTTCTGCAGGCCGGTCAACCGATGCCGCCCCGGTGCGTTGTCACAGGTACCCCCCTGCGCGAGCGCTACCCTGTGCTGGTGAGCCCCACCCTGCAAACGCTGCCCACCGAGGCCGACCCCGCCTTGCCGGTGTCGCTGGACGCGTTCCTGGCCGGCATCGGGCCGCGCGCGTTCCGCTTCGCCGAGGCCGGTCTGCGCCAGCGCGACGATGCGCTGGACGCGGTGCAGGACAGCATGCTGCGGATGCTGTCCTACCGCGACAAACCGGCCGCCGACTGGGCGCCGTTGTTCTGGAGCATCCTGCGCCGCCGGGTGGTCGACCTGCAGCGCCGGCGCGGCTTCCGGCTGCGCTTCTGGCGCAGCAGCGACGAGGCCGGCAGCGAGCACGACATCGACTGGGCCGACCACGCCCCCGGTCCGGCACAGGCCCATGAGCAGCGCGAACAGTACGCGCAGCTGGTGCGTGCACTGCGCGAACTCCCCGCCCGCCAGCGCGAGGCCTTCACCCTGCGCGTGCTGCAGCAACTGGACGGCGCCACTACTGCAGCCGCCATGGGCTGTAGCGAGGGCGCGGTCAAAACCCATCTTTCGCGCGCCCGGCAGGCGCTGCAGCAGCACCTGGAGATCGCCCTGTGAGCCGCCCCGTTACCCCGCCCCTGCACGATGACGCCGCCCTGCACGCCTTGCACGCGCAGGCCCTGCAGCAGGTGTCGCCGGCCACCCTGGCACGACTGCGCAGTGCCCGCCACGCGGCCGCGCCACGCCGCAGCCGCGCGCATGGCTGGTGGATGGCCACCGCCTGCTCGGCGGTGGCCGCGCTGGCGTTGGGCTACAGTTTCACCGCCAACCCGCCCAGCACCCCGGCCACGCCCACGGTGGCATCGGCGGTGGATGACAGCAGCGATGTGCTCGACGAGAATCCCGACCTGTACGTGTGGCTGGGCACGACCGACCTGGCAATGGAGTGAACATGACACCGCGACTGATCCTGGCCTTGGCGCTGCTGTCGACGAGCGCGGCCAGCGGGGCGCAGGCCCCTACCCTGCCGGAGTGGGATCGGCTGACCCCGCAGCAGCGCGAGGCGCTGATCGCGCCCGTGCGCGACCGCTGGAACGATGCCCCGCCGCCGCAGCGCGAGCGCATGCTGCAGCACGGACAGCGCTGGCAGGGCATGACCCCGGAACAGCGCGAGCTCGCCCGTCGCGGGCGCCATCGGTTCGAGAACATGAGCCCGGAGCAGCGCGAGCAGGCCCGCGCGCTGTTCGCGCAGATGCGCGAGCTGAGCCCGGCCCAGCGCGACGCGCTGCGTGAGCGCTGGTCGAAGATGACCCCGGAGCAGCGCCAGGAATGGTTGAAAGCCAACCCGGTGAAGGATCTGCCGCCGCCGAAGCGGTGATACCCCGGGCGGCGGCGTTGCGGTGCTGCCGGGTGGTGCAGCCACCCATGGGGTGGCTCTACCGGGCGCGGGGTTGCGGCACCCCATGGGTGGCTGCACAACATCAACCCCTCGTGGCATCCCGGGGCGCAGACGGTTTCCCGCCGGGTAGAGCCACCCCATGGGTGGCTGCCTGGATCAAGCGGCGGCCACCCAGCGGGTTTTCGCCAGCAGTTCGTCGTCCCAATCGAAGGCGATCGCCCCGTCCTTGAGGAACAGCGCCACGAAGTTGTACAGGTTGCGCGCGTACATCTCGCTGGCGTGCACCGCGCCGCGGCTGGCCAGGTCGAGCGGGCCGTCCACGGTGACCCCGTCCAGCGCGATGGTTTCGCCCGGGCGGGTGGCCTCGCAGTTGCCGCCGGTTTCGGCGGCCAGGTCCACGATCACGCTGCCCGGCTTCATGCCCTGCACCATCGCGGTACTGACGATCTTCGGCGCCGGTCGCCCGGGCACGGCCGCGGTGCAGATCACCACGTCCACCAGGCGCAGGTGCTCGCCCAGCCGGCGCTGCTGCTCGGCACGCTCTTCGTCGGTCAGCGGCCGCGCATAGCCGCCCTCGCCCACGGCGCTGACGCCCAGGTCGAGGAATTTGCCGCCCAGTGATTCGATCTGCTCGCGGGTTTCCGGGCGTACATCGAAGCCCTCCACCTGCGCGCCCAGCCGGCGTGCGGTGGCGATGGCCTGCAGGCCGGCCACGCCGGCGCCCACCACCAGCACCCGCGACGGGCGGATGGTGCCGGCGGCGGTGGTCAACATCGGGAAGAAGCGCGGCGCCAGCTGCGCGGCAATCAACGTGGCCTTGTAGCCGGCCATGCCGGCCTGCGAGCTCAGCACATCCATCGACTGCGCACGGGTGGTACGCGGCAGGCGCTCCAGCGGAAAGGCCTGCAGCCCGCGCGACTGGATCAGGCCGGCGCGTTCGGCGTCGGCCTGCGGGTGCAGCATGCCGACCAGGCTGGCGCCGGGTTTGAGCTGGCCCAACCGTGCATTGTCCGGTGGCTGCACGCACAGCACGATGTCGGCCGCGCCCAGCCGCGTGTCATCGGCCGGATGCGCGCCGACGTCGACGTACGCCTGATCGGGAAAACCGGCGGCTTGGCCGGCCCCGGGTTCGAACCACACGGTCGCGCCCAGCGCGGCCAGCTTGCGTGCCGTTTCCGGCGTCATCGCCACGCGCCGTTCCCCTGGCGCGCGTTCGGATACCACCAACACCTCGACAGCCATGCGTGTCCCCGACGATCAGCAGAGTGTGGGGGGATCGTAACCTACCGGTTCGGTTTGAGTAGAAACCATGCGGCGGTGGGGCAGGCGTGGCCGGGCAGAACCCGGCGCTGCCTCAGTGAACGGTGGCGTTCTTGTTGTCCAGCCGGTCGATCACGCCCTGCATGGCGCTGTCGAAGGCGCCATCGTCGATGTGCGCGCGCAGGCGGCCCAGCCGCACCATCACCGCCAGTTCTTCCGGCGAGGCCACGCAGAAGCGCACGCCACGGCGGTTGACGAACAGCAGACGCTGGGAAATCGGGCTCACCCAGGACAGCTTGCCGGCCTGCACCTTGCCGTCCTTGTCGACGAAATCCAGCCAGCTGCCAATCTCCAGGCCGCGGAAGCGGTCGGCGTCGGCGTTGTCGAAATCGGTCACGTCGACCTTGCCGCCCAGCTCCACCGCCGCGCTTTCCTGCACGGGCGGGGTGGGCAGCGCCACCTGGGGCAGTTCGGGCAGCGCGCGCTCCAGTTCCGGGCGTGATTCGGCAATGGCCTGCAGCGTGTCATGCAGGGCGTCGATCGCACCGGTGGCGGCATCGGCGTGCACGCCCACGCTGGCAAACACCTTGCGCAATGCCGGGTGCCAGGCCTGCAGCCATGGCTTGCCGACGATCTGCCGGCGTGCCTCGGCCACTTCTTCCAGGATGCCGTCGGCCAAGGCCAGCGCCTCGCCCACCGACGCCCCGTCTTCGCCTTCGCGCAGCACGGTCAGGGTGAGGTGGTGTTGCCAGGGCTGGCGCAGGAATTCGGCAATCGCCTGCGGCAGGGTCACATCGGCAATGCGCCGGTCCAGCTCGGCGGCCGAGCGGCCACGCGCCATCTCCAGCTTTTCCTGGCCGCGCTGGGTTTCAGCCGCGCGGCGCTCGGCGATTTCGATACGGCGCCGGTGCT
Organism: Stenotrophomonas sp. GQ19; assembly: GCF_059758695.1. NCBI lineage: Bacteria > Pseudomonadati > Pseudomonadota > Gammaproteobacteria > Lysobacterales > Lysobacteraceae > Stenotrophomonas > Stenotrophomonas sp. GQ19. The sequence continues at coordinate 10,152 of NZ_JCAXES010000010.1, forward strand.
GGGCCAGGAAATCGCGGAATTCTTCTTCCAGGGTCAGGAAGATCGCCAGGTTCTCGTTGAACTCGGCCACCAGGCGTTCGATGATTTCCTCGACCTTGCCCATCAGCACGCGCTCGGCCTGGCTCTCGCCGGTGTTGCCTTCGCAGGCCTCGGCCAGCGAGTTGAGCAGCTTGCGCGCGGGGTGGGTCTTCTGCACGAACATGCGGCGGTCGAGCATGGCGACCTTGACGAAGGGCACCACCAGCCGCCCGATCAGCTCGCGCGAGCGGCCTTCCAGGTCGCGCTCATCGAGCATCACGTCAAACAGCATGCCCACCAGGTCGATCGCATCTTCGTCCTGCGGGTCCAGCCGCGCCTGCGACGGGTCCACGCCAAGCCGGGTGGCGCCCGACAGCACTTCACTCTTGAGGCGCTGGGCCAGCGATTCGCCGTCTTCGCCGATGGCCGCGCGCAGGGTGGCACTCGGCGTGGCCTGCAGCAGCGACAGCACCGACATCATTTCGCGCTGGCTCAGCGGACGCTGCTGACCCACGGCCACGCTGGCCGCCGAGGTTGCGTCTTCGCGTACGTGCCGGGTCTGCTGCAGCAGTTCGTGCAGCGCTTCCAGCAGCATGCCCTGATTGCCGCTGAGGCTCTCGCCCGCCTCGGCTGCGGCGGCCTGACTGGCGCCGGCCGATTGCATCCGTCCGCGGCTTTCGGCCCAGCGATCGGCAAACCGCCGGGCCCACGCTGGCGCGGCGGCATCGTCGTTCCCGACCTGGCCGTCCTGGTCCAGCGCATCGACCAGGGCCTCCAGTTCGTGCCGCGGGCTCGGCGGCCGGGGCGCCGGGCGCCGGGGCGCCGCCATCTGCGGCATGACGCCGGCGGCTGCAAGCTGCTCATCCAGCGCTTCGTAACGCTTGCCGATGGGCGCGTGCAGATCGCGCTCGCACAACTTGATCAGGACCAGCCGCACCTCCGGGGCCAGTTCACAATCGGCAAAGGCCTCATGGATGGCCACGCCGATGTGCTCGGGGCTGATCGGATTGCTGTCGGCGTTCAGTTCCAGGCCGCCGGCGATCCAGCCCAGGCGGCGGTCCAGCCGCGCCAGCACCGGCTTCCAGTCGCGCAGCAGCACGGTGGCGAAGTTGCGCACCGCCAGCCGGGACTCCAGCACATGCTCGGGCACCAGGCTGAGACCGTCTTCGATCTGCCCGGCCAAGGTGGCCTCGGCCGACAGCGGCTGACCGCGCTCCAGCGCCTCCCAGGCCTGCGCCAGGTGGGTACGGAAGCCGGCCACGATGTCCTCGCGACGGCGGCGCAGTTCACGCATGCCATCCAGGAACAGCAGTTGCGACGCGCCGGCGGTGCCGGCACGGTCGAACAGAACGTCGTCAAAGCGGGCCAGCACGGTCGCGAACGACTCGGTCAGCGCGGGCAGCGCTGCCTCGCGGGCAAGCTTCAACAGTGCCGGGTGATGACCCGGCTGCCCCAATGCATTGGGCGTGGCGATCATGCGAAAAGGCTCCCCACCTTCGCAGGCACAGAATGCAGCATGGAAACAACAGATACCGGTGCCCCCCAGGCACCCGCGTCCGGATGGTAGGTCGCCCCACCGGTCAGGGACAGTGAAACAGTCCGCACTTTGAACCTCACGACCGGGGTACCGGCAGGCCTTGTATCGTACGGCCAGCGTCGGCGGGAAGCGAGTACAGCCACGTGAAGCAATGCCATTGATTAGGTGATGTTCATCACGCTTTGTCGCAAATCGATCGGAGATCGCCGCTGGGCGCGTCACAAACTGCCGCGACTATACTGGGCGCACCGTGAAAACTGATCGAGTGAACATGTCCGAATCCCCTGCGCTGCAAGCCCTGGACGCCCGCCGCTCGGTGCCCGCCAAGCAGCTTGGCGAGCCCGGCCCGGACCCGGACACCCTGCTGCGGATGCTGGCATCGGCGGTGCGCGTGCCTGACCACGGCAAGCTGGTGCCGTACCGCTTCCTGCGCATCGCCGGCGATGCACGTCACAGTCTGGGCGCGTTCCTGGCCGAGCGCAGCCAGCAGCGTGACCCCCAGGTGGCGCAGGCCCAGCTGGACAAGGACCGCCAGCGGTTCTCGCATGCGCCGGTGATCATCACCGTGGTGGCCAGCCCGCGCCCCAACCCCAAAGTACCCGAGCAGGAACAGCTGATGACCGCCGGCTGCGTCTGCTTTGCCCTGCTGCAGGCCGCGCAGGCGCTGGGCTTCGGCGCGCAGTGGCTGACCGCCTGGATGGCCTTCGACCCGGCCGTGCATGCCCACCTGGGCCTGGCCGAGGGCGAGCGGATCGCCGGGTTCATCCATATCGGCACCCCGAAGACCGCAGCCCCGGAGCGCGACCGCCCCGACCCCGCCGCGCTGCTGCAGGACTGGGTGGGCTGAGATGGCCGAGTTGTCTGTCGCGCCCCCCGCGCCGCGCCCACCGCTGTACCTAGTCGATGCCAGCCTGTACGTGTTCCGCGCGTGGCATTCGATGCCCGATGAATTCCAGGACCAACAGGGCTGGCCGACCAACGCGGTGCACGGGTTTGCCCGCTTCCTGCTGGACCTGATCGAGCGCGAGCGCCCGCGGCATATCGCCATTGCCTTCGACGAGGCCCTGGACAGCTGCTTCCGGCACCGGCTGTACGCCGCCTACAAGGCCAACCGCGATCCGGCCCCGGACGCGCTGCGCCGCCAGTTCGCCCACTGCAAGGCCCTGTGCATGGCGCTGGGGCTGGCGGTGCTGGCCCACCACGAGTACGAGGCCGACGACCTGATCGGCAGCGCCCTGCACGCACGCCGCGACGCCGGCATGCGCGGGGTGATCATCTCGGCCGACAAGGACCTGTCGCAGCTGCTGTACGAACACGACGAACAGTGGGACTACGCACGCAACCAGCGCTGGGGCATGGCCGGGGTCAAGGCCCGCCACGGCGTGCATGCGCACCAGATCGCCGATTACCTGGCGCTGTGCGGCGATGCGGTGGACAACATTCCCGGTGTCACCGGGGTGGGCGCCAAGTCGGCCGCGGTGCTGCTGGCCCACTTCGGCAACATGGACGTGCTGTACGAACGCCTGGACGAAGTGCCGTTCCTGCGCCTGCGCGGCGCGGCGCAGATGGCGGTGCGGCTGCGCGAACAGCGCGAGCACGCGCTGCTGTGGCGGCAGCTGACCACCATCGCGCTGGACGCGCCGCTGGACTGCGCCGATGCCGATTTCCGCCGCGGCAGCGCCGACCCGCAGATGCTGCAGGGCCTGTGCGATGCGCTGCGGTTTGGCCCGTTGACCCGGCGCCGGCTGTTCAGCGCCGCCGGCCTGCCCGATTCCCCCTCCATTGCCAGCGAGTTCGCATGAGCCCCAACACGCAACCCCCGAAGGTCGTCTACGAAGGCAAGTACCAGCGCATGGTGGTGCGCGGCACGTGGGAATACAGCGAGCGCACCCATGCCGGTGGCCTGGCCGCGATCATCATCGCGGTCACCCCGGAGGACAACGTGCTGTTCGTCGAGCAGTTCCGGGTGCCGCTGCAGGCCAACACCATCGAGATGCCGGCCGGGCTGGTGGGCGATATCGATGCCGGTGAGTCGATCGAAGTGTCGGCGGTGCGCGAACTGGAAGAAGAAACCGGCTGGACGGCCGAGCACGCTGAAGTGCTCATGATCGGCCCCACTTCATCGGGCGCGAGCAGCGAGAAAATCGCGTTCGTGCGCGCTACCGGGCTGCGCAAGGTGGGCGATGGCGGTGGCGATGCCAGCGAGAACATCACCGTGCACGAAGTACCCCGCGCGCGCGCCGCCGCCTGGCTGGTGGAGAAGATCGGCCAGGGCTACGAGCTGGACGCCAAGCTGTGGGCCGGGCTGTGGATGATCGAGCACCATCTGGACGGCACCCCGCGTGGCTGATTCGTTCGCTCCGCCGATCGCGCCGGGCGCGCTGCTGGGGCCGTCCGACCCGGCACCGTTCACCGTGCATCAGGCCCAGGGACGCTCGCCGTACCTGCTGATCGCCGACCATGCGGGCCAGCAGGTGCCGGCCGCACTGGGCAGCCTGGGTCTGCCCGCGTCCGAACTGGACCGCCACATCGGCTGGGACATCGGCATTGCCGGGGTCACGGTGGAACTGGCGCGCCTGCTGGACGCCTGGGCGATCACCCAGACCTACTCGCGGCTGGTGATCGACTGCAATCGCCCGCCGGGTGCACCGGGGCGGTTCGCGCCGCTCAGCGACGGCACCGTGGTGCCGGGCAACCAGGGGTTGGATGAAGCGGCACAGGACGTGCGCGTGCAGGCCATCTTTGCGCCGTACCACGGCCGCATTGCCACCGAACTGGATGCCCGCGCCGCAGCCGGCATGCCCACCGTGCTGATTGCCATGCACAGCTTCACGCCGGCGATGCAGGGCGTGGCGCGGCCGTGGCATGCCGGTGTGCTGTACCAGCGCGATGCGCGCTTTGCGCATGCGTTGATGCACGCCTTGCAGGCCGAAGGTGACCTGGTGGTGGGCGACAACCAGCCCTATGCGGTCAGCGATGCCACGGATTACGCGATCCCGGTGCACGCCGAAGCGCGCGGGCTGGCACATGTGGAACTGGAGATCCGCCAGGACCTGATTGCCGACGCCGCCGGGCAGCAGGCCTGGGCACGGCGGTTGGCGCGGGTGTTGCAGACGTTGGCGCCGGGGTTGGGTTGAACGCGGTGGTGGTACCGCAGCCGACCAACGGTCGGCTCTACCCGATGGATTGCCATGGGAACGAACGGTAGCGGGTGACCTGCAGCGCCAGTCCGATCGCCGCGAAGCGGGCCTGCAGGTGGTCGCTTGACGCGCGATCGATGTTGCAGGCCACTGCCAGCGGCAGCGCACGTACCTGCGCCAGCGCCTCGCCCACCGATAGCGTCTTGACCTCGGCCACCAGGCTGGCCGCCGCTTTGCGCTGTGGTGGCTCAACCGTCTCCAGGGTCAGGTCGAAGGCGGCAAACAGCCCGCGCGACAGCCCCTGCCGATCCGCTTCCTCGCGGTCACGCGGTGCTGGCTCACCGTGGTCGAGGAACGTGTCGTGCTGGCTGTAGTAATCCAGCGCCTGCGCATAGTCGTCCAGCCCGGACAGGGGACGGGACAGCTTCTGCACGTCCAGAATGCTCGCAACGGTGATCGCCTCCAGATAGAGCCACAGCCGTGGTGAAGTGGTGATCGGGGGCTCGGGTTCGCCATCGCCGTCGTCGGTGGCGTCGTCACCGCGCCTGGTCTGCGGATGGAACCCGACCGATGCGGCATCCCCCTCCTGGGCCCAGACCCAGCCATAGGTCTTCCACACGGCATCGTCGTCGTTGCAGGCCACGATCAGGTCAAGCAAACCGCGCAGATCCAACAGGTCAGTCATGGCGCCATGTTGCCATCGATGACGCGCGACAGCGGCAGCGCCGCGTCATCCGGCTGCTGTGGCTGCGGCCGCAACCACAGCGCCACGCCCACCCCGAGCAGCGCGAACACCGCCGCGCCGTACTGCGCGTTGACCAGGCCCTGCAGCGCTTCCGGGCTGGTGCCGGCCGCACCGGCGCCGCGGCCGGCGTTGGCCAGCATCACCAGCACCGCCAGGCCCAGCGCGCCGCCGATCTGCTGTGCGGTGGCGGCCATGCCCGAGGCCACGCCCTGTTGCGCGGCCGGCACACCCTGCCCGGCCACGATCCACATCGCCGTCCAGGTCATGCCTTGGCCGATGCTCAGCACCACGATGCCCGGCAGCAGTGCCCAGTATGTGGCCCCGAACGGCAGCGCAATCGCCACCGCGGTGATGCCGACCGCACCGGCGGCCATGCCCAGCGCCAGCACCTGCCGCGGCGAGCGCCGGATGAGCATGCGTTCGGTGATCTTGATGCCGAAGGTGCACACCAGCGTGGGCGGCAGGAAGGCCAGGCCGGCCTGCAGCGCGCTCCAGCCGTAGCCGTCCTGGAAATACAGCGCCAGGAAGTAGTACTGCACGCCGAAGCTGCTCATGAACAACAAGGTCAGCAGCATCGCCGCACGCAGGCTGCGCAGGCGCAGCAGCGCGAACTGCATCAGCGGGTCGCGGCTGCGCTGTTCGATCTGCACGAAGGCGACCAGCAGCAGCGCCGACACCACCAGGCACCCCAGCGTGCGCGGTGCCAGCCAGCCCCACTCCGGGCCCTGCACCAGGGTGGTGACCAGCAGGCTGCCGCCCAGGGTGACGGTGAAGCAGCCGGCCAGGTCGAACGAGCGCCCCACCTGCGGTGCGGGGTCGCGCGGCAGCCACCAGCCGCCCAGCAGTGCGCAGGCACTGGCGAAGGGCACGATCACCAGCAGCACCGAGGACCAGCCGAAGCTCTGGGTGAGCACGCCGCCCAGCAGCGTGCCCAGCGCCAGCCCGCCCGCACTGGCCATCGACCAGATCGCCAGCGCGCGGTTGCGCGGCGCGCCTTCGGCGTACAGCGTGTTGATCAGCGCCAGCGTGGCCGGGAACAGCAACGCCGCACCGATGCCCTGCACCGCGCGCGCGCCGATCAGCAGCCAGGCGCTGGTGCTGAAACCACCGACCAGCGAGGCCAGCGCGAACAGGCCCATGCCCAGCCGGTAGATGCGGCGCCGACCGAGCAGGTCGGCCGCACGCCCACCCAGCAGCAGGCAGCCGCCGAACGCCACCGTGTAGCCGCTGACGATCCACTGCAGCTGCTGCGCGTTGATCTGCAGCTGCACACCCATCTCATGCAGGGCGACGAAGATGATGGTGGCGTCCAGCGCGATGATCAGCTGGGCCATGGCCAACAGGGTCAACGCCAGCCGGGGCGGGAAGGAATGCGGGGAGTGGGTCATGCCGGTCGGTGCGTGGGGAAGGCGGGCAGTCTCATTGATGACGCCAAACAAAGAAACCCGGATACTTCGATTTCTGTCATGCATTTTTGCATCAATCGGAGCCCGCCATGGATCTCAATGCCGTGCGCATGCTGGTGCAGGTTGCCGACGCCCGCAGTTTCACCGTGGCCGCTGGCCAGCTGGGCATCAGCCAGTCGGGGTTGTCGCGGGCGATCAGCCGGCTGGAAGGCACCCTGGGCGTGCGCCTGCTCCACCGCAACACCCGCAACGTCAGCCTGACCCCGGACGGTCGCCAGTTCGTGGACCACTGCGCCCCGCTGCTGTCCGGGCTGGACGACGCCGAGCGTCGGCTCGGGGACCGGCCCTGCACGCCGTCGGGCGTGCTGAAGCTGACCGCGCCGTCGATGTTCGGGCGCAAGGTGCTGGTGCCCCTGGCCGGGCAGTTGATGGCAGCGCACCCGCAGCTGCAGTTCGAGCTGGTGCTCAACGACCGGCTGGTGGATCTGGTCGAGGAAGGCTTCGATGCCGCCCTGCGCACCGGGCCGATCAGCGACGTGCGGATGGTGGCGCGGCCGCTGCGGCCGTTGCATTGGGTCACCGTGGCCTCGCCGGACTACCTGGCCCGGCACGGTGCACCGGCCAGCGTGGATGCCCTGCACGACCACACCTGCCTGGCGGTGCGCAACCTGCGCAGCGGGCGACTGGTGGACTGGCAGTTCCGCGAAGACGACCGCCTGCGTGAATTCACCCCACCGGCGCGGATGGTGTTCGACAGCGGCGACCCGCTGGTGGAAGGCGCGCTGGCCGGGGTGGGCATCGTGCAGGTGATGGATTTCGCGGTGGCCGACGCGCTCGCCGCGGGGCGGCTGCAACGCGTGCTGCAGCCGTTCGAAGGCCGCAGCCGTGCGCTGTCGCTGGTGTACCCGCCATCGCGGCAGGCCTCACCGAAGATGAAGGTATTGGCCGACGCATTGTTGGCCGGCCATTGGTAGGTGCCGACCGTTGGTCGGCACGCGTCGATTCAACCGGCGAAACGATCCGTGGCGCGCACCAGGGCGTCCACGTTTTCCGCTTCGAACGCCGAATGGCCCGACGCCGGGCTGATTTCCAGCGTCGATTTCGGCCAGGCCTTGTGCAGTTCCCACGCGTTCTGCAACGGGCACACCACGTCGTAGCGGCCATGCACGATCACGCCGGGGATGTCGGCGATGCGGTGCACGTCGCGCAGCAGCTGCTCTTCCACCTCGAAGAAACCACCGTTGACGAAGTAGTGGTTCTCGATGCGCGCAAACGCCAGCGCGAACTGCGCGTCCTGGTGGCTGTCCACGAAGTCCGCGTCCACATGCAGGAAGCTGGTGGCCCCTTCCCACACGCTCCACGCCTTGGCGGCGGCCAGGCGGGTAGCCTCGTCATCGCTGGTGAGGCGGCGGTGGAAGGCCGAGATCAGGTCGTGGCGCTCCACTTCCGGGATCGGCTTGAGGTAGTGCTCCCACGCATCCGGGAACAGGCGGTTGGCGCCTTCCTGGTAGAACCATTCCAGCTCCCAGCGGCGCAGCATGAAGATGCCGCGCAGCACCAGTTCAGTCACGCGCTGCGGATGGGTTTCAGCGTAGGCCAGCGCCAGGGTCGACCCCCAGCTGCCGCCGAACACCTGCCAGCGCTCCACCTTCAGGTGCTCGCGCAGTTTCTCGATGTCGGCCACCAGGTCCCACGTGGTGTTGTCCACCAGGTCGGCATGCGGGGTGGAACGCCCGGCACCGCGCTGGTCGAACAGGATGATCCGGTACTTGGCCGGGTCGTGGAACTGGCGCATTTTTTCACTGCAGCCGCCACCGGGGCCACCGTGCAGCATCACCACCGGCTTGCCGTCGGGGTTGCCGCACTGTTCGAAATACAGCGTGTGGCGATCGTCGACCTTCAGCGTGCCGACGTCGTAAGGGGTGATGGCGGGATACAGCGTACGCATGACAGAACTCCGTTGTTGGGCACAGGCGCGGACGAGCGGGTTCACCACTCGCGCGGGCTGGTCAGATCATCAACATCCACATCGAACCCGTAGCTGCGCGCGATCAGCTCGAAATCGGCGCCGATGTTCTCGCGGGCAGCGGTTTCCAGCTCGCTGTCCTGCGCTTCGAACGCTTCGCCGAGCACATTGAACTCCAGCGTGGCGGCATGGGTGAGCGCCATCAGCGCGGCACCGTCGGCCGGGCGTTCGCGTTCGATGCGTTCGCACAGGCGCAGCAGGATCTGCTGGCCCTGGGCCACCAGTGCCGGCGGGAAGTACGCATCCTCGACCATGTCGGCGAGGAACGCGTGGGACTGCAGCTGCGCGTGGGAAACAGAGGGGCTGGCAGTGGTCATGGCGCTTCCTTTCAAGTGGACCGCCATTCTACCCGCGCGATGTTTCAGGCAGCGTCAGCGCATGCCCGGCAGACAGCCGCGCGTCACCCGGTCGCGTTGTTCGAGGTCGCGCTCGGTGTGCACCTGCTCGAAACCGGCGTGTTCAAACAGTGCGCGGATCGCCGCGCCCTGGTCCCAGCCGTGTTCGATCAGCAGCCAGCCACCGGGCAGCAGGTGCGCGCCGGCGCCGGCGACGATCAGGCGGATGTCGTCCAGGCCGTCGATGCCGGAGGCCAGCGCCGTGGCCGGTTCGTGGCGCAGGTCGCCCTGCTGCAGGTGCGGGTCGTTGGTGGCAATGTACGGCGGGTTGCTCGCAATCAGATCGAAACGCATGCCCTGCAGCGGCGCGAACCAGGCGCCGTGCACGAACCGCACGCGCGCCAGCCCGTTGCGCGCCGCATTGCTACGCGCCACGTCCAAGGCGGCGACGCTGAGATCGGTGGCGGTCACGTCGGCCTGCGGGCGCTCGCTGGCCAGGGCCAACGCGATCGCTCCGCTGCCGGTGCCCAGGTCGGCCACCGCCAACGCGGTGCCGGCCGGCAGGCGCGCCAGCGCCAGTTCCACCAGCAGCTCGGTTTCCGGCCGCGGAATCAGGGTGGCCGGGCTCACCGCCAGGTCCAGCGTCCAGAACCCCCGATGGCCCAGCAGGTAGGCCACCGGTTCGCCGGCCACGCGCCGGGCCAGCAACGCGTGAAACGCCGCCACATCGCCCGCCTCGACCGGGTCGGTGGCGTGCGCGAACAGCCAGCTGCGCGGCTTGCCCAGGACATGCAACAGCAACAGCTCGGCTTCATGCCGGCCCTCCACCCCGGGCAGGGCCGTGGCGGCATCGGCAAGCAGCTGGCGCAGGTCACGGGGTGCGGCGGTCATCGGGCAGGTCGGCAATGGGCGGGGGCGCAGTGTAGTGCACCGGGCCGGGACCCCAGGACGGCCCAAGACCGGCCGTGGCCGTGCCTTGGCATTGATTGCGGCAATGCATGAACCAATATTTGGTTGAGCTGACCTATCGCCAATACGTGGCGAGCGCGGGTCTGCCGGTCGGTTTCGTTCAGCCAATCGCGCGCAGGAATAAGGAGCGGCTATTGCGCCGATTACCCCATTCAGCCCGAATGTCATTGCGCTGCAACGCTTTCGGGCGAAACAGGGTATGACATTCATCGCACGATCAGCCCATATTGATAGTCTGTGACTATCGTATAGATGCAATCAATGGATTGTCCTTATGGGAACGGAGCCGCTAACCTGTGTTGGTCGCTTCACCCACCCCCTTCACCAAGAGGAACATCAATGTCGCTCATCAATACGCAGATCAAGCCGTTCGAAGCCAACGCCTACCAGAACGGCGAGTTCATCAAGGTTTCCGACAGCACCCTGAAGGGCCAGTGGTCCGTGCTGATCTTCATGCCGGCCGCGTTCACCTTCAACTGCCCGACCGAGATTGAAGACGCCGCCGACCATTACGCCGAGTTCCAGAAGGCCGGTGCCGAGGTGTACATCGTCACCACCGACACCCACTTCTCGCACAAGGTGTGGCACGAAACCTCGCCGGCCGTCGGCAAGGCCCAGTTCCCGCTGGTCGGCGACCCGACCCACCAGCTGACCCGCGCCTTCGGCGTGCACATTGAAGAAGAAGGCCTGGCCCTGCGCGGCACCTTCATCATCAACCCGGAAGGCGTGATCAAGACCCTGGAGATCCACTCCAACGAGATCGCCCGTGACGTCTCCGAAACCCTGCGCAAGCTGAAGGCTGCCCAGTTCACCGCCGCCAACCCGAACCAGGTGTGCCCGGCCAAGTGGAAGGAAGGCGAGAAGACCCTGACCCCGTCGCTGGACCTGGTCGGCAAGATCTAAGCCGTTTCCCATCCCCATTCCCGCTCGACGGGAATGGGGGTGAACCCAAGCCGGTGCGCACGCGCCGGTTTGGGTTCACCCCCATGTCGCGCAGATGCACCCACGGGGTTCGTCGACGCCGTCTGCTTGCCTGAATCAAGGAGTTTTTCGATGTTGGATGCCAACCTCCAGTCCCAGCTGAAGACCTACCTGGAACGTGTCACCCGCCCGATCCAGATCACGGCGCACGTGGACGACGGCGCCAAGTCGCAGGAGATGCTGGAGCTGCTGAACACGCTGGTCGCGCTGTCGGACAAGATCACCCTGGACGTGCGCCGCGACAGCAGCGAGCGCACCCCGTCGTTCGCGCTGACCACCCCGGGCCAGGACATCCACCTGGCGTTCGCCGGGCTGCCGATGGGCCACGAGTTCACCTCGCTGGTGCTGGCCCTGCTGCAGGTGGGTGGTCATCCGTCCAAGGCCACCGCCGAGTTGATCGAGCAGGTGCAGGGGCTGGAAGGCGAGCTCAAGTTCGAAACCTACTTCTCGCTGTCCTGCCAGAACTGCCCGGACGTGGTGCAGGCGCTGAACCTGGCCGCGGTGCTCAACCCGCGCATCCAGCACGTGGCGATCGACGGCGGCCTGTTCCCGGCGGAGGTCGAGGCACGCCAGATCATGTCGGTGCCCACCGTGTACCTCAACGGGGAAATGTTCGACCAGGGTCGCATGACCCTGGAGCAGATCGTGGCCAAGCTGGACACCGGTTCGGCCAAACGCGACGCCGAGAAGATCGCCGCCAAAGCACCCTTTGACGTGCTGGTGATCGGCGGTGGTCCGGCCGGTGCAGCCGCGGCGATCTATGCCGCGCGCAAGGGCATCCGCACCGGCGTGGCGGCCGAGCGTTTCGGCGGCCAGGTGCTGGACACCATGGCGATCGAGAACTTCATTTCGGTCAAGGAAACCGAGGGCCCGAAGCTGGCCACCGCGTTGGAACAGCACGTGCGCGAGTACGAGGTGGACATCATGAACCTGCAGCGCGGCACGGCGCTGACGCCGGCCGGCGACGACGGCCTGGTGGGGATCACGCTGGAGAACGGCGCGGTGTTGAAGTCGCGCACGGTGATCCTGTCCACCGGTGCGCGCTGGCGCCAGATGAACGTGCCCGGCGAAGACCAGTACCGCAACAAGGGCGTGGCGTACTGCCCGCATTGCGATGGCCCGCTGTTCAAGGGCAAGCGCGTGGCGGTGGTGGGCGGCGGCAACTCGGGCGTGGAAGCGGCGATCGATCTGGCCGGCCTGGTGTCGCATGTGACCCTTCTGGAATTTGATGACAAACTCCGGGCCGATGAAGTGTTGCAGAAGAAACTGCGCAGCCTGGGCAATGTCACCATCATCACCAGCGCCCTCACCCAGGAAGTACTGGGCGATGGCCAGAAGGTGACCGGGCTGGTCTACAAAGACCGCGTCGGTGGCGATGCGCACCGGATCGAACTCGAAGGCATCTTCGTGCAGATCGGGTTGCTGCCCAACACCGAGTGGTTGAAGGGGTCGGTGGCGTTGTCGCCGCGTGGCGAGATCGTGATCGACGACCGTGGCCAGACCAGCGTGCCCGGCGTGTTCGCGGCAGGCGATTGCACTACCGTTCCGTACAAGCAGATCATCATCGCGATGGGCGCCGGTTCGACCGCCGCACTGAGTGCTTTTGATCACCTGATCCGCACATCCGTTCCCAAGAGCAGCGGCGCTGTCGCCGAAGCTGCCTGAAACGTCAGGGTCCCGGTTCGCCGGGACCCACCTGCTGGGTAAGCCACGCCGTCACCCGGTCCATTACCGCTTAGAGGTCCAAGGAAATGAACCTACGTGATCTGAAATACCTGGTGGCGCTGGCCGACCACCGGCACTTCGGCCGCGCCGCGGCGGCGTGCTTCGTCAGCCAGCCCACCCTGTCCACCCAGATCCGCAAGCTGGAGGACGAACTGGGCCTGCCCCTGGTCGAGCGTGCTCCACGCAAAGTGATGCTGACCCCCGCCGGGGTCGAAGCGGCGGCGCGTGCGCGCACCATCGTGGCCGAGGTCGAGCAGCTGAAAGAAGCCGCACGGCGCAGCCGCGATCCCGAAGCCGGGACGGTGCGGCTGGGCATTTTCCCCACGCTGGGCCCGTACCTGCTGCCGCACGTGATTCCCAACATCCGCGAACGCTTCCCGCAGCTGGAGCTGCTGCTGGTGGAAGAAAAGAGCGACGAACTGCTGGCGCGGCTGCGCGAAGGCAAGCTGGATGCCGCGTTGCTGGCGCTGCCGCTGGACGACGACCAGCTGCACGCCGAATTCCTGTTCGAAGAACCGTTCCTGTTGGCCGTCTCCGGGCAGCACCCGCTGGCGCGCCGGCACCACCTGGACGTGCAGGAGCTGTCCACCCAGAAGCTGCTGCTGCTGGAAGACGGGCACTGCCTGCGCGACCAGGCGCTGGCGGTGTGCCGGCTGTTCGGCGCCAATGAGAAGTCCGAGTTCCGCGCCACCAGCCTGGAGACGCTGCGCCAGATGGTTGCGGCCGACGTGGGCATCACGCTGTTGCCGACCTTGTCGGTGAAGCCGCCGGTGCCGCGTTCGGAAAACATCCGCCTGCTCGATTTCCAAGGCGATGACCGGCCCAGCCGCCGCATCGCGATGGCATGGCGGCGCAGTTCGGCGATGACCGGTTTCCTGCAGCAGCTGGCGCAGCAGTTCAAACGCCTGCCGCAGGAGCTGTTCACCCTGGACAACGCCGATTCCGGCGTGCCCCTGACAGCACGCGGCAACGCCTGACAGGCCGGCTGAACCGGCTGCATCGGTCCCTGCGCCGCACGGGTCGCATCCGTCTTCGATAGGCAGCACAATAGAACCCAGGCGGCGCCAGCAGGCGCCGCCTTTTGCATGGGCCATCATTACTCGCAAGGAGCTTTACATGTCCACTTCCAGCGGACTTCCCCCGTCGATCATCGTTTCCAGCCACGACATGGATCGTCTGGACGCCATGCTTGAATCCCCCGCCGTCAGCCAGACCCCGGCCGCCGTGGCGCTGGCCAAGGAGCTCAACCGTGCCACGGTGGTGGCGCCGGACCAGATTCCCGACGGCACCGTCATGATGCATTCGCGCGTGGAATGCGAAGATGAGCTGCAGAACGAAAAGCACGTGCTGACGCTGGTCTATCCGCGCGAAGCCGATGTTGAACAGGGCAAGGTGTCCATCCTTGCGCCGGTGGGCACCGCCCTGCTGGGCCTGTCGGTCGGCCAGACCATGGATTGGGACGCCCCGGGTGGCCGCAAACTGCGCCTGCGCGTGACTGCCGTCCACAACCAGCCCCACGCCTGACCTTCCTGCCGCCGCGCAGGTTCCCGTTTTCGTACCAGGAGTCGCAATGAACACCGTTTCTCCGTCCAAGCTCAGCCAGCTGCGTGATCTGTCCGTCGTGGTAGCCGATACCGGCGACTATGAGGCGATCAAGCGCCTGAAGCCGGTCGACTGCACGACCAACCCGACCCTGGTGAAGAAAGCGCTGGACCTGCCGGTGTATGCGGACCTGATCGAGCGCGAACTGGCCTGGGGCCGCGAGCAGGCCGGCGAGCGCGAGACCATCGTGCACGCCGTGGCCGACCGCCTGACGGTGGGCGTGGGCACGCTGTTGAGTTCGCTGGTGCCGGGCCGGGTGTCCACCGAGGTGGACGCCGACCAGGCCCACGACACCGCCGCGACGGTGGCCAAGGCGCGCCAGTTCATTGCCATGTACGACGCCGCCGGCGTGCCGCGCAGCAAGGTGCTGATCAAGATCGCAGCGACGTGGGCGGGCGTGGAGGCGGCGCGGGTGCTGCAGGCCGAGGGTATCGACTGCAACCTGACGTTGATCTTCAACCCGACCCAGGCGCTGGCCTGCAGTGAAGCCGGCGCGTTCCTGATTTCGCCGTTCGTCGGTCGCATCCTGGACTGGTACGTGGCCAACGGCCAGGCCCCGGCCGACATCGATGCCGACCCGGGCGTGGTGTTCGTGCGCGGGGTGTACGCCGAGTTCAAGCGCCGCGGTTCGCCGACGGTGGTGATGGGCGCATCGTTCCGTTCGACCGCGCAGATCGAGGCGCTGGCCGGTTGCGATCGGCTCACCATTTCGCCGGACCTGCTGGAGAAGCTGGACGCCGACCACGGTGCGCTGCCGCGCAAGCTGGTGGCCGGTGCAGCCGAGCCGGTGCAGGTGGCGGCGATTGACGCGGCCCGCTTTGCAGCCGATCTGGCCGCCGACCCGATGGCTACCGAGAAGCTGGCCACCGGTATCGACGCGTTCGCCAAGGACCTCGAAGCGCTGCGCCAGACGATCCGCGAGCGCCTGTAAGCGCGCCGGTTCGTGGACGACAAAAGGCCCCGCACTGCGGGGCCTTTTGGTTTCTCAACCCTCAACAACAGGGGTAGAGCCGACCGTTGGTCGGCTGCTCCCACCGACCGTTGGTCGGCTACCCCCACGTCACTGCAACGGCAGCCGACCAACGGTCGGCTCTACCGCATCGCTCACGCATCCACACCAATGGGGCAACTCACCCCCGTACCCCCGATGCCGCAGTACCCGTTCGGGTTCTTGGCCAGGTACTGCTGGTGATAGTCCTCGGCGTAGAAGTACGTCGGCGCCGGGAACACGATCTCGGTGGTGATCGCGCCCAGGCCGGCATCCTCCAGACGCTGCTGGTACGCGTCGCGGCTGGCGAGGGCCGCATCGAACTGGGCCTGGCTGGTGGCGTGGATGGCCGAGCGGTACTGGGTACCGGTGTCGTTGCCCTGGCGCATGCCCTGGGTGGGGTCATGGTTCTCCCAGAACACCTGCAGCACCTGGCCCAGCGAGATGATGGCCGGGTCGAACACCACCTCCACGATCTCGGTGTGCCCGGTCATGCCGGAACAGACCTCTTCGTAGGTCGGGTTCGGGGTGGAACCGCCGGCATAGCCCACCGACGTGGCGTACACGCCCGGCAGCGTCCAGAACTTGCGCTCGGCGCCCCAGAAACAGCCCATCGCCACGCGGATACGCTGCAGGCCGGCGAAACCGTCCTTGAGCGGGTGGCTGTTGACGTAATGCTGGTTGTGCAGCGGCAGCGGCTGGTCCCGGCCGGGCAGCGCCTCGTCCGGGCGCGGCAGGCGCTGCTTGAACGCACCGATGCCCAACAGGCCCTTGGCAATTCCCAACATGGCGGTCTCCTAGGCCGGCAACAGGCCGGCGCTTTCGTCACCGTCGAATATGGGGTCGTCCGGGGCGCCACCCAAGTCGAGCCCGGCCACGATGCCCTCGGCCTCCGGGCGGGCCAGGTCGGGCACGCACACCCGCAGCACCCCGAACAGCGGCAGCTCGCCCATCCCGCCCAGCAATGACTCGCCGAACACGAACGCGGGGATCCCCGCATCCTCCAGCGCATGCTTGACCAGATGGGCGTCAAACAGGTTGTCGGCCTGGTAGATCACGTGCATGGGCGGGCTCCGGCGGGTATGGCCCCAGCATACCCCCGGGGGCTGAAGGCATGCCGACCCACGCGCTCCCCCTGCCGGAACAGTGTGGGGGAACGCTCGGCATCGCCGGCTGCGCATGGGTAGTGCCGGCCGCTGGCCGGCTCTGCACTGGGTAGTGCCGGCCGCTGGCCGGCTCTGCACCCTGCCAGCAGCACGAGGAGCCGGCCAGCGGCCGGCACTACCGGTTCTTTCCTGGGTCATGAGGAGCCGGCCAGCGGCCGGCACTACCGGTTCTTTCCTGGGTCATGGGGAGCCGGACAGCAAAAGTCGTGCCGACCAACGGTCGGCACCTACCCGTTTAGCCTGTCGCCTTGCGACAGGCTAAACTGTTGGTCTTTCTGCCTTTTAGACTGCGACCGCGCACCATGTCCGAGCCTACTGCCGCCCCCACCGACGCCCTTCCGGAAGCCCACGAAAAGCGGGATTTCATCCGTCAGATCGTCCGTGAGGACCTGGCCGCGGGCAAACATGCCGCGATCAAGACCCGCTTCCCGCCCGAGCCCAACGGCTACCTGCACATCGGCCATGCCAAGTCGATCTGCCTGAACTTCGGCATTGCCGGCGAGTTCGGCGGCGTGTGCAACCTGCGCTTCGACGACACCAACCCGGCCAAGGAAGACCCCGAGTACGTGGCCGCCATCCAGGACGACGTGCGCTGGCTGGGCTTTGAGTGGAACGAGCTGCGCCACGCCTCGGACTACTTCGATGCCTACTACCTGGCCGCCCAGAAGCTGATCCGCGACGGCAAGGCCTACGTGTGCGACCTGTCGGCCGAGGAAGTGCGCGCCTACCGCGGCACCCTGACCGAGCCGGGCCGCCCCTCGCCGTACCGCGAGCGCAGCGTGGACGAGAATCTGGACCTGTTCGCGCGCATGCGCGCCGGCGAGTTCCCGGACGGTGCCCGCACCGTGCGCGCGAAGATGGACATGGCCAGCGGCAACATCAACCTGCGCGACCCGGCGCTGTACCGGATCAAGCACGTCGAGCACCAGAACACCGGCAACGCCTGGCCGATCTACCCGATGTACGACTTCGCGCACGCGTTGGGTGACGCGCTTGAAGGCATCACCCATTCGTTGTGCACGCTGGAATTCGAAGACCACCGCCCGCTGTACGACTGGTGCGTGGACAACGTCGACTTCGCCCACGACGATGCGCTGACCGCACCGCTGGTCGAGCGCGGCCTGCCGCGTGAGGCGGCCAAGCCGCGTCAGATCGAGTTCTCGCGGTTGAACATCAACTACACGGTGATGAGCAAGCGCAAACTGATGGCGCTGGTCACCGAACAGCTGGTGGACGGCTGGGAAGACCCGCGCATGCCGACCCTGCAGGGCCTGCGCCGCCGCGGCTACACCCCGGCGGCGATGCGCCTGTTCGCCGAGCGCGTGGGCATCAGCAAGCAGAATTCGATGATCGATTTCAGCGTGCTCGAAGGCGCGCTGCGCGAAGACCTGGACAGCGCCGCGCCGCGCCGCATGGCCGTGGTCGACCCGGTCAAGCTGGTGCTGACCAACCTGCCGGAAGGCCACGCCGAAACGCTGACCTTCTCCAACCACCCCAAGGACGAGGCGTTTGGTACCCGCGAGGTGCCGTTCGCGCGCGAACTGTGGATCGAGCGCGAGGACTTCGCCGAGATCCCGCCCAAGGGCTGGAAGCGCCTGGTGCCGGGCGGCGAAGTGCGCCTGCGCGGCGCCGGCATCATCCGTTGCGATGAGGTCATCAAGGACGCCGAGGGCACCATCACCGAGCTGCGTGGCTGGCTGGACCCGGAATCGCGCCCGGGCATGGAAGGCGCCAACCGCAAGGTCAAGGGCACCATCCACTGGGTCAGCGCGGTGCATGCCGTGGCGGCCGAGATCCGTCTGTACGACCGCCTGTTCTCGGTGCCCAACCCGGACGATGAAACCGACGGCAAGACCTACCGCGACTACCTCAACCCCGACTCGCGTCGCACCGTCACCGGCTATGTCGAGCCGGCCGCGGCCAGTGCCACGCCGGAGCAGTCGTTCCAGTTCGAGCGCACCGGCTATTTCGTCGCCGATCGCCGCGACCACACCGCCGCCACGCCGGTGTTCAACCGCAGCGTGACCCTGCGCGACACCTGGTCGGCGTAAGCCTGCAGGCCGGTGCCTGGCACCGGCCACCCTGCTGCGCGGCCCCGCACCGGCGGCGCCGCGTCGCCACTCCCCACGCCAGCGGCGCATCCCCTGCGCCGCGCCGCGTCGCCACTCCCCACGCCAGCGGCGCATCCCCTGCGCCCCCAGCCCCGTGGCCGCGTTCAGCGCGGACACGGCATCCCTACGCGCGGCCCGATACACTGCCGCTGCTCCATATTTGAAGAGGCCCACGCCCCGATGCTGTACGCGCAAGTCCACCTCACCCTGCCCGCCTGGATCCACGACCAGATCGACCTGGCCCGTGTGTATCCCGACGATGCCGCCAAGGTCGCCCTGGCGATCGAGCTGTCGCGCCTGAATGTCGAGGCGGAAACCGGCGGCCCGTTCGGCGCGGTGGTGTTCGGCCCGGACCACCGCGTCATCGCCGCCGGCGTCAACCGCGTGGTGCCGCACAGCACCTCGCTGGCCCATGCCGAGAACATGGCCTACATGCTGGCCCAGCAGCGCCTGCAGACCCCGCGCCTGAACGACGTGCTGAGCCCGATCACCCTGGCCACCTCGTCGCAGCCGTGCTGCCAGTGCTACGGCGCCACCATCTGGGCCGGCATCGACCGACTGCTGATCGGTGCCAGTGCGCAGGACGTGGAAGAACTCACACCGTTCGATGAAGGCCCGCTGCCGGCCGACTGGGTCGGTGAACTCAACAAGCGCGGCATCGAAGTAGTGCGCGACATTGAACGCGACGCCGCGCGCGCCGTGCTGCGCCAGTATGGGGAGATCAACGGTGCGCATTACTGACCGCCGCGCCTCGGGCGCGCTGCGATGAGCGGCCTGCTGTGTCTGTGCCGCCAGGGGTTCGAGCCGGAACTGGCCGGTGAACTGTCCGAGCGCGCCGCCTATGCCGGCATCGCCGGCTATGCGCGTACCCAGCGCAATGACGGCTACGTGCTGTTCGCCACCGACGAAGGCGCCGCGCTGTCCAAGGCGCTGCCGTGGCGGTCGCTGATCTTCGCGCGCCAGAAGCTGGTGGTGCTGGCCGAACTGCGTGAGCTGGACCCCAGCGACCGCATCACCCCGATCATCGCCGCCCTGCAGGGGCAGCAGCGCTTCGGCGACATGTGGGTGGAACATCCCGACTCGGACGAAGGCAAGCCGCTGGCCGGCCTGGCCCGCGCGTTCGGCAATGCGCTGCGTCCGGCGCTGCGCAAGGCCGGCCTGCTCACCGACAAGGCCAACACCGCGCTGCCGCGCGTGCACGTCGTGTTCGTCGATGGCCGCCATGCGTTCGTCTGCGTAAGCGACACCCGCGACAGCGCGCCGTGGGCGCTGGGTATTCCGCGCCTGAAGCTGCTGCCCGATGCCCCGTCGCGGTCGGCGTTGAAGCTGGACGAAGCCCTGCTCACCCTGCTCACCCCGGAAGAACGCGAACAGCTGGTCAAGCCGGGCATGCGCGCGGCCGACCTGGGCGCTGCGCCCGGCGGCTGGACCTGGGTGCTGACCCGCCAGCACGTCAAAGTGATCAGCGTGGACAACGGCCCGCTGCGCGAGCACGTGCTGGAGACCGGGCTGGTGGAACACCTGCGTGCCGACGGCTTCCATTGGCAGCCCGACACGCCGCTGGACTGGATGGTCTGCGACATGGTGGAACAGCCGCGCCGGGTGGCCGAGCGCATGGCCACCTGGTTCCGCGAAGGCTGGTGCAGGCATGCGATCTTCAACCTCAAGCTGCCGATGAAGAAGCGCTGGGACGAAACCCGCCTGTGCCTGGACCTGTTCCAGGAACAGGCCGGCAAGCCGCTGGTGGTGCGGGCCAAGCAGCTGTACCACGACCGTGAGGAAATCACGGTACTGGCCTCGCCGCTGCGCTGATCAACGCGGTACAGCCGGGCATGGCCCGGCTCTCCCTGCCCACGTAACTCACGGAGTCTGCATGCGACCTCGCCCCACCCTGATCCTGCTGCTGTGCCTGCTGCCTTCGCTCGCTTTGGCGCAGGCCTACACGCCGTCGCCGGCGATCAGTGAACCGCTGCGCGAGGTCCCCGCCAGCGTACGTACGCAGTCGCTGTCCGAGGGCCGGGTGACCCATCAGGTGACCTTGGCCGCCCCGGCGGGCGAGGCGGCGGTGACGGTGCGGTCGGTGCAGCCGGTGAGCGTGGTGGGCCAGTACCGGTTCGCGTTCGCGACGCTGGACACCGATGGGGATGGCTTCATCAGCCGCGCCGAAGCACAGGCCAACCCGGCGTTGGCCGATGAATTCGGCGCCCTGGATGTGAAGCGGCGCGGCAAGCTGGACCGTGCCGACCTGTCCGGCTGGCTGACCGACTGAGGCGGGCGCGCCCAGCGCACCACCATCGCCACGTAGCGCCGGGCTCTGCCCGGCTGCGCGTTGCCGACATTGCGATGGCCTGACGCAAGCCGGGCAGAGCCCGGCTCTACGGCCCAACGCACCGCCACCGTCACGTAGAGCCGGGCGCTGCCCGGCTGCGCGGTCTCACACGCCGGCGGCGCGCTTCCAGAACATCGACACCAGCGGCGGCAGCTTGCCGGCGCAGCCCAGTACGCGGCCGCGGGCCAGGGTGAGGTGCAGTTCGTCGTTGGAGAACACGGTGTTGATCGCATCGAAACTGTAGGCGGCCACGGTGTTCTCGCTGCGCCGTTCACGCGCCCAGCGCTGCAGCCGGTGCGGTGACATCCAGTCCTGGCGGCGCTGCTGCGCCTGCAGGACCAGCGTGCGCAGCGCGGCCACGTCGCGCAGGCCCAGGTTGACGCCCTGCCCCGCCAGCGGGTGCACCACGTGCGCCGCATCGCCCAACGCCAGCACGCGCCCGGCCACGTAGCCGGTGGCCAGCTGACGACGCAAGGGGAAGGCCGCCCGCCGCGATGCCAGCGTCATTGCCCCCAGCCGCCCGGCGAAGGCCTGGGTGAGCTCACGCCCGAAGGCGGCCTCGTCCAGCGCAAGCACCCGCTCGGCCTCGGCATCGGGCAGGGTCCAGACAATCGAGCTGCGCTTCCCGGCAATGGGCAGCACCGCCAGCGGCCCGGTCACCAGGAAGCGCTGCCACGCGGTGGCTTCGTTGTCGTTTTCGCTGTCCACGTAGGCGACCACGCCGCGCTGGCCATAGTCCTGGCGGCTGACCTCCAGCCCGGCCAGACGACGCAGGGTGGATTCGGCACCGTCGGCAGCAATGGCCAGCGATGCTTCCAGCCGGCGGCCATCCTCCAACCGCAGGCGCACGCCGTCGGCCTCCTGTTCCAGCGCTTCCACGCGCGCCGGGCAGCACACCTGCACGCCGGCCGCCGGCAGCGCCGCCCACAGGCGGTCCACCAGCAGGTCGTTCTCCACGATCCAGCCCAATTGCTCGCGGCCAAGGTGGTCGGCATCGAAGCGCAGTTCATCGCCGCCGCCGGCGTCCCACACGCGCATGCGCCGGTAGGCACAGGCACGCGCCGCGGTGACGGCCGGCCATACCCCGAGCGCGGCCAGCAGGGCCGCGTTGTCCGGCGCAAACGCATAGACGCGCAGGTCCGGCTGCTGCGGCTGCCACGGCGGCGGCTCGCGGCCTTCCACCAGGGTGACCTGCAGCCCCGTGTCGGCCAGCGCCAGCGCACAGGCCGCGCCCACCACGCCGCCGCCCACCACGATCACATCGCGCGCGCGCCGGCTCATACGCCCGCTCCGCGGCACAGTGCCGGCACTTCGCCCCGGAAGCCCATCGCCCCGCCCACCAGCATCGACTGCATCGGGGTGGCCTGCGCGGCCAGCAGCCCCAGGCTGCGCAGCGGCCGCATCAACGGCGCCGGATTGCTGGTCAGGCGGGCCAGCCCGCCGGAGAAGGCGATGGTCTGCGCGCGGTCTTCGGCGCGGCGCGCCACGTGCGCCTGCAGCAATGCGTCGCTGCCGGGGTCCTGCGCATCGGCCACCAGCTCGGCGAGAGTGAGCGCGTCGCGCAGGCCGAGGTTGAAGCCCTGTGCGCCCAACGGATGAATCGTCTGCGCGGCATTGCCCAGCAGCACCGCGCGCTCGCCCACCAACGCCTGCGCCAGCACCTGGATCAGCGGGTAGGCGCTGCGCGGACCGCTTTCCAGCAACCGCCCGGCGCGCCAGCCGATCGCGTCCTGCAGCCGCTGCAGCCACGCCGCATCGTCCAGCGCGTGGACCGCCTCGGCCTGGTCGCGGGCCACCCCGTGCACGGCGCCAAAGTGGCGATCGCCACGCGGCAACAGCGCGGTGGGGCCGGTGTCGGTGAACCGCTCATAGGCCGTTCCATCGGGCGCACGCGCGCCACGCACCCGCGACACGAACAGGGTCTGCTCGAAATCGTGTTCGTCCACGCCGATGCCCAGCGCCTCGCGCACGCCACTGCGGGTGCCGTCGGCGCCGACCACCAGCCGCGCCAGCAGGCAGCGCTCGCCGCTGTCGTCGGCGATGAATACCTGGCGGTAGCCGTCGACCGTGGCGCCCAGCCGCACGAAGCGCGCCGGGCGGTAGCGGGTAAGGTGCGACAGCGCCTGCAGGCAGGTTTCCAGCGCGGTGCCGAAATCACGCGCCACCACCACCTGGCCGAACCACGGGCGCTGGTACTGCGCGGCGTCCATCTGCACCCGGCCGAAATCGCCGGCGCGGCTGACATGGATGCGGGTGATCGCACCGGGCGCGGTGCCCAGCCGCTGCATCACGCCCAACGCGGTGAGCGCGTTGACCGTGGCGGCGGCGAAGCTGAGGTTGCGCTGGTCGAACACCGTCGGCAGGGTGCCAGCCGGGGTGGCTTCCACCAGCCCGACGTCACGCCCGGCGCGGTCCAGCGCAATGGCCAGGCTGGCACCCACCAGCCCGCCGCCCACGATCACTACGTCATGTCGTTCACTCATGCCGCCATGATAAGCGCTGGGCCGTTCCCGGCGCGTGCGGCGGCCTGCCGCAGCAGGCGCTAGAATGAATGCCTGACCCTTTCCCGTGGCTGCCATGTCCACCACCGCCCAACGCGCCTTCGTCCTGTCCGTGCTCGTACTGCTGATGGCCGCCACCCGGGTCAATCACTTCATGGCGATCCCGGATGCCTCCTGGGCCGTGTTCTTCATCGGCGGGTTCTACCTGAGGAGCTGGACCCGCTGGGCGTTCCCGCTGCTGATGGCGCTGGCCATCGTGATCGACATCCTGGTGATCCGCAGCAGCGGCCAGCAGTACCTGCAGCATTACTGCGTCTCGCCTGGCACCTGGATGCTGCTGCCGGCGTACTTCTCGATGTGGGCCGGCGGCATGCTGCTGCGCCAGGGGTACCACGGCGCGCAGTGGCTCACGCTCGGCAAGGCGGCCCTGCTGCTGGTGGCCGCGGTGGCGGTCTGCCACCTGTTCGCGCAGGGCGGGTTCTACTGGAGTAGCGACATGGTGGCCGAACCGACCGCCGCCGGTTGGCTGAAGAACTACGCCGACTGGTTCGTGCCCTACCTGCGCACTGCCGCGATCTATGTCGGCCTGGCCGCCGCGCTGCAGCTGACTACCGAACAGGTCGGCAAGCTGCTGCAGGCGCGCCACGACGTCCTGCGCTGAGCGGTCGGCACGCATGGGCAACCGGCTTTCACGCATCTATACCCGCACCGGCGATGACGGTAGCACCGGGCTCGGCGACGGCAGCCGGGTGCCCAAGGATGCCCAGCGGGTCAACGCCTACGGCACCGTCGACGAGGCCAACTCGGCGCTGGGCGTGCTGCTGGCGGTCGCCCTGCCCGACGACGTCCGGGCGCTGCTGACCACCGTGCAGCACCAGTTGTTCGACCTGGGCGGGGAGCTCTGCATTCCCGGCCACGCGGCCATCCAGGCGGCCGACATCGACGCCCTGGAGCAGCAGCTCGACCATTACAACGCCGATCTGCCCGCCCTGAAGGACTTCATCCTGCCGGCCGGCGGCGAGGCGGCCGCACGCTGCCACCTGGCCCGCACCATCGTGCGCCGGGCCGAGCGCGAAACGGTGACCCTGGCGCGGCTGGAGCCGGTGCGCGCCGAAGCCATCGGCTACCTCAACCGCCTGTCCGACCTGCTGTTCGTGCTGGCCCGGGTGCTGGCCCGCGCCGACGGGCACGGCGAGGTGGTCTGGCGCCACGAACGCCGCCACGCCTGAGCCCTCCTTCCGCCCCACCGGAACCCCTGCCCGCATGCTGGTCTTTACCCACCCTGCCTGTCTGCAACACGATCCCGGCCGCGGCCACCCCGAATCCCCGCAACGCCTGCAGGTGGTGCTCGATGCCCTGCTCGCCGCCTTCCCCGACCAGCTGGACTGGCGCCAGGCGCCGCCGGCCAAGCTGGGCGAGCTGGCGCGTGTGCACGACAGCGAGCTGATCGACCTGGTGCTCAAGGCGCAGACCGAGCCGCTGCGCCAGATCGACATGGACACCCTGACCTCGCCCGGCTCGGCCAGCGCGGCCCTGCATGCCGCCGGCGCCGGCGTGGCCGCCGTGGACGCGGTGATGCTGGGCGATGACCCGGTCGCGTTCTGCGCGGTGCGCCCGCCCGGCCACCACGCCACGGCCAGCACCGCGATGGGGTTCTGCCTGCTCAACAACATCGCCGTGGCCGCCGCCTATGCGCGCGACCGCTACGGGCTGGAACGCATCGCCATCGTCGATTTCGACGTGCACCACGGCAACGGCACCCAGGACATCTTCATCGCCGACCCCGGCGTGGCCTACTACAGCACCCACCAGGCCGGGCTGTTTCCCAACTCCGGGCTGCGCCGCGACCGCGGTGCGGGCAACCTGATGAACATCCTGCTGCCGCCGGGCAGCGGCGGGTTCCGCTTCCGCAACACCTGGGCCGATGAAATGCTGCCGGCCATCGACGATTTCCGCCCGCAGCTGCTGCTGATCTCGGCCGGTTTCGATGCGCATCTGCGCGATCCGCAGGCCGACCTGATGCTGGAGACCGACGATTTCGCCTGGATCACCGCCGAGCTGCGCGGGCTGGCCCGGCGTCATGGCGGTGGCCGGGTGGTGTCCATGCTGGAGGGCGGATACGACCTGCAGGCCTTGGCCGAATGCAGCGTGGCCCACGTCGGCCAGCTGCGCTGAGCAGCTGCGCGGGTCGAGCCCGCGCATGAACCTGAACCCTTGGCCGGGCAAGGCCTTCATTGCCCCTATGCAAGGGATGGGGCAAGCTACGATCCGTTTTCCCCCGAATCCGACTCCCGCGTGCGCCGAGCCCTCCGCCTGCTGCCTCTCCCCCTGAGCATCGCCATCTGCCTGCCGGCCATGGCCGACGACAAACCGGTGAACTGGGGCCTGTGCCCGGCCACTGACGTGCTGCCCGTGTTCGACGATGCGCCCAAAGCCGACAAGGCCGCGGCCGCCACGCGCGACCAGCAGGACACCGACATCGAGGGCGACCAGCTGTTTGGCACGTCCACGGTGCCGCAATACCAGGGCAACGTCGCGCTCAAGCGCGGCGACCAGTTCCTGGGTACCGACCACCTGAGCTTCGACACCGAAAGCGGCAACTACATCGCCGAGGGCAACGTCCGCTACCAGGACTCCTCGATCCGGATGGTGGCCAAGCGCGCCGAAGGCAACCAGGAAGCGGACACCCACAAGATCAGCGACATCCAGTACCAGCTGGTGGATCGCCGTGGCAACGGTGGCGCCGAATCGGTGGACCTGCAGGGTGCGGTCGGGCAGATGCACCGCTCCACCTACACCACCTGCGACCCGTCCCAGCCGGTCTGGAAGCTGTCGGCACCGCAGATTGAAGTGGACAACGACGAAGGCTTCGGCACCGCGCGCAACGCCGTGCTGCGGATCGGCAAGGTGCCGGTGCTGTGGGCCCCGTACTTCAAGTTCCCGATCGACGACCGTCGCCAGACCGGCCTGCTGTACCCGCAGCTGGGCCTGTCCGGGCGCAACGGCTTCGATTACGCCCAGCCGATCTACTTCAATCTGGCGCCGAACTACGACGACACCCTGACCCCGCGCTACATGAGCAAGCGCGGCCTGATGCTGGACAACGAGTTCCGCTATCTCTACGACGGGGGCCGCGGCACCCTGCTGACCGCCTACCTGCCCAACGACAAGCTGCGTGACAAGGATCGCGGCCGGGTCGAGTTCGAGGGTTACCACAACCTCAACGCCAACTGGCAGGCGCGCGCCAATATCGCCTGGGTCAGCGACGAGCGGTATACCGAAGACTTCTCCAGCAAGCTGCTGGGTGTGACCGCGTCCAACCTGCAGAGCCAGGTGGGCATCTACGGCACCGGTGAGAACTGGACCGGCGGCCTGATGGCCGATTACTGGCAGCTCACCGACTACACCCTGACCGAAAGCTCGCTGCCGTATGCGCGCCAGCCGCGCGCGTTCTTCAACTGGGACAAGCCGCTGTTGCCGTGGCTGGAAACCGGCGTATACGCGGAAGCGGTGCACTTCACCCACGACGACATCAACGTCAAGTTCGGCCCGGAGCAGGAATACGAGCGTACCGGCCAGGTGGTGCAGCAGTTCAACGGTTCGCGCCTGGACGTGAAGCCTTACGTCTCCCTGCCCTTCAGTGGTCCGTCCTGGTACGTGACGCCGACCATGGCCTGGCGTTACACCGCCTATGACCTGGACCAGGGGCTGGCCAACGATGTGCGCCGCCAGGCGCTGATCGACGCCGGCGTCGATCCGGCCACCGCCACCCCGGACCAGCTGCGTGGCAATACCTCGCCCAGCCGCAGCATGCCGGTGGCCAGCCTGGATGCGGGCATGTTCTTCGACCGCGAGACCACCATCGGCGGCAAGTCGTTCCTGCACACCCTGGAGCCGCGCCTGTTCTACCTGCGCACGCCCTACCGCGACCAGAGCGAGCTGCCGGTCTTCGACACCCGCGACTTCACCTTCAGCTGGGGCCAGCTGTTCCGCGACTCGCGCTATACCGGCGCCGACCGCCAGAACGATGCCAACCAGCTGACGATGGCGCTGAGCACCCGCTTCATCGACCAGACCACCGGGCGCGAGCGCTTCTCCGGCAGCATCGGCCAGATCCTGTACTTCGATGACTCGCGGGTGACCCTGCCGGGCCAGCAGGCCCAGGTCGAGCAGGGCAAGTCGGCGTGGATCGCCGATGCCAATTACGCCGTCAACGACCGCTGGACGCTCGGGGCCACCTACCAGTGGGATCCCAAGTACAAGCGGGAGGACCTGGCCAGCCTGCGGGCGCGGTATCTGATGTCCAACGACGGCGTCGTCAACCTGACCTACCGCTACCGCATCAACGCGGCAGCGCCGATCACCGCGACCAAGGAAGAACGCACGCTGCTTGAACAGGTCGACCTGTCGTTCCTGTACCCGATCAGCCCGCGCTGGAGCCTGGTGGGGCGCTACTACTACTCCCTCGAAGACAAGAAGCCGCTGGAAATCATCGGTGGCGTGCAGTGGGACAGCTGCTGCCTGGCGGTTCGCGCCATCGCCCGCCGCTACGTGCGCAACCGCGAGGGCGAGCTGAACAATTCCTTCCAGATCGAGTTCGTGCTCAAGGGCTTGAGCTCCATCGGCCAGAACACGGACCGCACCTTGCGCCGTGCTATTCTCGGGTACTACCGAGACGACCTCTATCTCGTGCCGCCCAGCAACACCGGGGCCGACCGCGACGACTACGATCCGAATCAGATCCCATGACCAAGACCCTTCCCGTTCTACTCGCTTCCCTGCTGGCGGTATCCACCGTCTCAGCACCGCTGCAGGTGCTGGCCCAGCAGAGCCAGCCGCTGGACCGCATTGCCGCCATCGTCGATGAAGACGTGGTGCTGCAGAGCGAACTGGACCGTGCGATCCAGAACATCAAGGCGCAGTACGCCGGTCGTGAGAACCAGCTGCCGCCGGAAGACGTGCTGAGCCGCCAGGTGCTTGAACGCCTGGTGCTGGTCAAGCTGCAGGTGGCGCGCGCCCAGAGCAGCGGGATCAAGATCGGCGACCAGGAGCTCAACCAGGCCCTGAACGCGATCGCCCAGCAGAACGGTTCCAACCTGGACGCCCTGCGCCAGCGCCTGGCCCATGACGGCATCGATTTCAACGATTTCCGCAACTCGGTCCGCGATGAAATCACCGTGCAGCGCCTGCGCCAGAGCTTCGCGCAGAGCCGCATCAGCGTCAGCGAGGGTGAAGTGGATGCCGCGCTGAAGCAGCAGGCCTCGGTGGGCACCCAGTACCATCTGGCCCACATCCTGATCGGCCTGCCGGAAGGCGCCACCGCCGATCAGATCAGCACCGGCCAGAAGAAGGCCGATGGCGTCAAGGCGCTGCTGGACAAGGGCGAACTGGACTTCAACGCGGCGGCCGTCCGCTATTCGGACAGCCCCAACGCGCTGGAAGGCGGCGACCTGGGCTGGCGTTCGCTGGATGAAATTCCCAACGCATTCGCGCAGATGATGGCGCAGATGAAGGCGGGCGACGTGGTCGGCCCGATCCGCGGCCCGAGCGGCTTCCAGCTGCTCAAGCTGGTGGAAGTGCGCGATGCCAGCGCCGCCGCCAGCGGCCAGACCATCACCGAGTACCATGCCCGCCATATCCTGGTGCGCATCACCGACCAGCAGGACAATGCCGCGGCCAAGGCCAAGATCGAAACGCTGCGTGCCCGCATCGCCGGCGGCGCCGATTTCCAGGCGGTGGCCAAGGAAGCGTCGGAGGACAACAACAGCAAGGGCCAGGGCGGCGATCTGGGCTGGTTCCCGGCCGATGCCTTCGGCCCGGACTTCGGCAAGCAGGTGGCTGGCGTGGAAGACGGCGGCGTGAGCCCGGCCTTCCGCACCGATGCCGGCTGGCACATCGTGCAGCGCGTTGCCACGCGCCAGACCGATGCAACCACCGACAACCAGCGTGCCCAGATCCGCGAGACCATCGGTCGCCGCAAGCTGGAAGAAGAGTACAACCGCTACCTGCAGGAACTGCGTGGCGAAGCCTACGTCAACCTGCGTACGGGCGCGGACGCCACCGGCACCGGCACCACCACGCCGCCGCAGTCCTGAGGTTGCCCCGATGATCCCGCAGCTCGCTCTGGTACCGGGCGAGCCCGCCGGGATCGGTCCGGAACTCTGCATCCGCCTTGCCCAGCAGCCGCGCACCGAGTGCCGGCTGCTGGCCTTCGCCGACCCGGACACCCTGCACGCCGCCGCCGCGGCGCTGTCGCTGCCCCTGCAGCTCCTGCCTGAAGATGCCATCGCCCGCCAGCCGGGCGATCTGCGTGTGCGCGCAGTGCGCAATGCCGTCCCCTCGCGCTTCGGCCACGCCGATCCGGCCAATGCCGGCGCGGTGATCGGCGCGCTGCTGCAGGCCGGCCAGGCCTGCCTGTCCGGTGAACTGGATGGCGTGGTAACTGGCCCGGTGCACAAGGCGGTGATCAACCAGGGCGGCATTGCCTACAGCGGCACCACCGAACTGCTGGCCGACCAGGCCGGCATGGAGGTGGTGATGATGCTGGCCAACAACATCGTGCGCGTGGCCCTGGCCACCACCCACCTGCCGCTGCGCGCGGTGGCCGATGCCCTCACCGCCGATGGGCTGGCGCGCACCCTGCACACCGTGCACGCCGCCCTGCACCGCGACTTCGGCATCGCCGCGCCGCGCATCGCGGTGCTTGGCCTGAACCCGCACGCGGGGGAAGACGGCCACCTGGGGCGTGAAGAGCTGGACCTGATCATCCCCCTGCTGCAGCGCCTGCGCGACCAGGGCATGGACCTGATCGGGCCGCTGCCCGCCGACACCGCGTTCCTGCCGGCCAAGCTGGCCGGGTTCGATGCGGTGCTGGCGATGTACCACGACCAGGGCCTGCCGGTGCTCAAGTACAGCGGCTTTGAACAGGCCGTCAACATCACCCTGGGCCTGCCCTATCCGCGGGTGGCCGTTGACCACGGCACCGCGCTGGACATGGCCGGCCGGGGCATCGCCGACCCTTCCAGCCTCCTCGCTGCCACCGCGCTGTGTGCCCGGCTGGCGCGGCAACGTAAGATGGTGCCATGACTTCCTCGTATTCTTCCTCGGCCGGCGGGTTCACCGCGCCGCCCAAAAAGCAGCTTGGCCAGCACTTCCTGGCCGATCGCAGCTACATCGACAAGATCGTGCTGGCGGTCAACCCGAAGGACGACGACCGCCTGGTCGAGATCGGCCCGGGCCAGGGTGCCATCACCCTGCCGCTGCTGCGCCGCCATCCGCGCCTGACCGTGATCGAGTTCGATCGCGACCTGATCGCGCCCTTGACCGCCGCCGCTGAACCGCTGGGCGAGCTGACCATCGTGCACCGCGACGTGCTGCTGGTGAACTTCACCGAGCTCGCCGGCGACGGCCAGATCCGGCTGGTGGGCAACCTGCCCTACAACATCTCCTCGCCGATCCTGTTCCACGCCATGGAGCATGCGGCGGTGATCCGCGACATGCACTTCATGCTGCAGAAGGAAGTGGTGGACCGCATGGCGGCCGGCCCCGGCAGCAAGGTCTACGGCCGCCTGAGCGTGATGCTGCAGGCGTGGTGCAAGGTGACGGCGCTGTTCGTGGTGCCGCCCGGTGCCTTCCGGCCGCCGCCGAAGGTGGACTCGGCCGTGGTGCGGCTGGTGCCGCGTGATCCGGACACCGTCGGCATCATTGACCGCAAGCGCTTCGCCGATGTGGTCCGGGCCGCCTTCGGGCAGCGCCGCAAGACCCTGCGCAACGCCCTGAACGGGGTGGTCACGCCCGAGCAGTTCGAGGCCGCGGGCGTACGCAGCGATGCCCGTGCCGAGCAGCTGGAAGTGGCGCAGTTCATCGCCTTGGCCAACGTTCCGCAGGTGGCGGCCGACGACGCGCCGCAGGGATGATCGCCCCGCCCTGCGCCGCTCACCGGGCGCAGGCACGTAAAACCGCTTGAATTCCCTGAAGGAGCGCGCCATCCCATGGCGCGCTCACCTCAAACTGCACGACATTCTCTAAACTGCCTGCATGAACGACGCTGCACACTATGCGATCTCGGTCGAGGTCGCTCCGCGCTTCCTCGACGACCAGTCCACGCCGGAGGACGGGCGCTACGCGTTCGCCTATACGATCCGCATCCACAACCACGGCCGCGTGGCCGCCCGCCTGGTGGCGCGCCACTGGCGCATCACCGATGCCAACGGCCGCATCGAACACGTGGATGGCGACGGGGTGATCGGCGAGCAGCCGCGGCTGCGCCCGGGTGAAGACTTCCGTTACACCTCCGGTGTCATGCTGGAAACGGAACACGGCACGATGCAGGGGCATTACGACATGGTGGCCGACGATGGCACCGAGTTCGCCGCCGCCATCGCGCCGTTCGTGTTGACCGTTCCGCGCACACTGCACTGATGGAGGCGCGCGCATGAGTGTATGGGCCATCGGCGACCTGCAGGGCTGCTACGACGTCACCCAACGGTTGCTGGAGAAGATCCGCTTCGACCCGGCGGTGGATACCCTGTGGTTCTGCGGCGACCTGGTCAACCGCGGTGGGCAGTCGCTGGAAACCCTGCGCCTGGTCCATTCGCTGCGCGACAGCAGCGTGGTGGTGCTGGGCAACCATGACCTGAGCCTGCTGGCCGTGGGTGCCCGCACCGAGGAAGAGCAGCGCAAGGTCAACCCGGACCTGCTGCGCATCGTGCAGGCCGACGACCGCGACGTGCTGCTGGACTGGCTGCGCCTGCAGAAGTTGGCGCACGTGGACCGCGAACTGGGCTGGATGATGATCCACGCCGGGCTGGCCCCGAAATGGACCACCCAGCTGGCCGAGAAGCATGCCCGCGAAGTGGAGGTGCAGCTGCACGGCAGCGGCTACCGCAAGCTGTTCCGCAACATGTATGGCGACAAGCCCAGCTGGTCGCCCGGCCTGGCCGGGTACGACCGCTCCCGCGCGATCATCAACCTGTTCACGCGCATGCGCTATTGCACGCCGCGTGGGCGCATCGGGATCGAGGACAAGGGCACCCCGGGCACGCAGGAACAGGGCCTGTACCCGTGGTTTGAAGTGCCCGGGCGCGCCGAGCGTGACCTGAAGATCGTGTGCGGGCACTGGTCGGCCCTGGGCCTGACCATCACCCAGGGCGTGCATGCCATCGATACCGGCGCGGTATGGGGCGGCAAGCTCACCGCGTTGCAGCTGGATACCGACGAGCTGCGCGTGGTGCAGGTTCCGGGCCGCGATGTGCTCCGGCCGGTGTCGCCGCCGCGTCCGCCGGCACGGCGTCCGGCCGGCGATGGCGAGCCGCAGGGCAATGGCCGTCCACCGCGGCAGCCGCAGGGCCAGCGTCGCGAACGCGGCCCGCGCGGCCCGTCGTCGCCGCGCCGCAACCCTGAACCGGCCGGCGACACCGGCGGAAGCACCCCGACCCCGGCATGATCGGCACGGGGCGGCGGCTGCGGGTGGGTCTGGCAGCACTGCTGGCCCTGGCCGGTGTGGCCTGCCAGCGCAGTCCGACGCCGGCCGACGCTGACGCCGGCGCGCCGGTCGCCACGCCCGCCCCCGCCGCAAGGCCACCGACGCTGCCCTCGCCGCCGCTGGTGGCCGCCGCCCGCCGCCAGATCGGGCAGACCGTGCGCTACGACCCCGCCTATGCCGTACTGGGCTATCCCGGTGGCGACGTCCCCCTCGACGGCGGCGTGTGCACCGATGTGATCGTGCGCGCCCTGCGCACCCAGGGCCTGGACCTGCAGCAACGTATCCACGAGGACATGCGCGGTGCGTTCAACGCCTACCCGGCGCTGTGGGGGCTGTCGCGGCCGGACCGCAACATCGACCATCGCCGCGTACCGAACCTGATGCGCTGGTTCGAGCGGCAGGGCTGGCAGCAACCGGCCTCGCGCCAGGCGGCCGACTTTGCCGCCGGCGACATCGTGGCCTGGAAGCTCAACGGCAACGGGCTGCTGCACGTGGGCATCGTCTCCGACCGTCGGCGCAGCGACGGCACCCCGTTGATCCTGCACAACATCGCGCGCGGCACGCAGGAAGAAGACCTGCTGTTCGCCCACACCATCATTGGCCATTACCGGCCGCCCGCCTGAGCGCTGGCCACCGCAAGGACGCGCCCATGCCCGAACCGTCTCCCGCCACTCCCACGGCATCATTGGCAGGCATGCAGGCCGCGTTCGACGCGCTGCTGACGCCCACCGGGTTCCAACGCACGCGCAAGATGCTGTGGGTGCAGCGCCATGCGCATACCGCCAGCTTCGTGTTCCTGCAGCGCGAAGGCGCCGGCCGGGCAAGCATCGACACCTCGCTGGCGCTACGTCTGCAGGCCGGTGTCCGCGTGCTCGACAGCGACTTTCCGGCGCTGGCCCTGAACGGGCCGGACAGCCAGGACGCGTTGCTGGCACTGCGTGAGTCGCGCTTCCACCTGCGCTTCAACCTGGCATCGGGGCATGGCCGTGAGCGCTGCCTGGCCGATCTTGAGCGCTACACCGCCGACGTGCTGCTTCCGTGGTTCGCGCGTTTCGCCGCACCGGAGGCATTGCTGGCGGCACCGTCGTTCATGCCGGCCGCCGGCCTGCAACGCGATGCCGCGTTGAGCGATGACGACAAGGCCTGCCTGCAACATGCCCTGCAGCACGGCGCCGACCCGGCGCGGCTGGCCGCATCGTTGACGTTGCTGGGCATCAAAACGCGCGCATGACCTCGGGCTCTGCCCGGCTGCGTTTCTGTAAGTGCACGCGCTGCTGATCCAAGCCGCGTAGCGCCGGGCTCTGCCCGGCTGCCTTTCGGCAAGCGCGCGTGCTGCTGAAAGAAGCCGGGTAAAACCCGGCTCTACGATGCTGCTTCGCGCGCTGCTGATACCAGCCGGGCAGAGCCCGGCTCTACGATGTTGCCTCGCGTGCTACTGAAACAAGCCGGGCAGAGCCCGGCTCTACGGTGCTGCCTCGCGCGCTGCTGATACCAGCCGGGCAAAGCCCGGCTCTACGGGTGACGCGTGTAATCCACGAAGTCGAACGCGGTCGAATGCCGTGCGTCGGCCGGGTGGTGCTCGCGTGCCACTTCCACCCACAGCGCCGGGTCGACCGGCGGGAAGTGGGTGTCGGCGGCCACCGTGGTGTCCACCCAGGTCAGGTGCAGGTCGGTGGCCTGGGCCATCGTCAGGCGATACACCTCGCCCCCGCCGATCACGCACAGTTCGTCCGCACCGCTGGCCGCGGCGAAGGCCAGCGCGTCGTCCACCGAGGCCACCGCCTGCATGCCCTCGAACGGCACCTCGCCGCTGCGGGTGAGCACCAGGTTGGACCGGCCCGGCAGCGCGCGGCCCAGCGACTGCGCGGTCTTGCGCCCCATCAGGATCGGCTTGCCCAGGGTCAACGCCTTGAAATGCTTGAGGTCGTCGGGCAGCTGCCAGGGCAGGTCGTTGTCGCGACCGATGCCACGGTTGCGGTCCAGCGCCACGATCATCGACAGCTTCATGGCGACGAACCTCCCCTCTTCAGTTGATCGCACGCATCCATGGCCACGCGGAACCTGGCCAGCGCCTTCAGCCACGCTGGATCGGCATGCATAGCCTGGTCAAGGGCGTCGCTGAGTTTTTTCAGGTGGGCAAGCTGCGCGTCCTGCAGGCCCGGCGCGGACATCACCGCTGCGTTGAGCGTGCCATGGTCTTCCTTGCCGCGACGATCCAGAAAGGCCTGCAGCTGCGCTGCCGAATAGGCATCGGCCAGCTGTTGCTCAATGGATCGCTCGTACACCGGGTCGGTGAAGCCGCTCCGGAAGTAACGCGCGTTCCAGGCGCCAAGGTCGTTGCTTGCCTCGAGCATCTCCGCCTTGCACGCGGCCGGCACGTCGCCTTGCGTCTGGCTCTGACGGGCAGTATCGCCCAGGAAGGCCGCCATTTTCTCTTCCTGCTGCTGCACGATCTGCGCGTTGACCTGGGCGGCCAGCGCGGTGCGCTCGGCTGTCGCGGCCTGCAACGTAAGCGGCAGGAAGACCAGGGCCGTCACCCAGAATGCGGCGCCGGTCGTCAGCCTCATACCGCCACCGGCGCCTTGATCGCCGGGTGCGGATCGTAACCGTCGATGCGGATGTCATCGAACTGGAAGCCGAACAGGTCGGTGACCGCCGGGTTCAACCACAGCTGCGGCAGCGCGCGCGGCGCGCGCGACAGCTGCTCGCGCGCCTGCTCGACGTGGTTGGAATACAGGTGCGCGTCGCCCAGGGTATGCACGAAGTCGCCCACCCCCAGCCCGGTGGCCTGCGCCACCATGTGGGTGAGCAGCGCGTAGCTGGCAATGTTGAACGGCACGCCCAGGAAAATGTCGCCGCTGCGCTGGTACAGCTGGCAGCTGAGCTTGCCGTCCACCACGTAGAACTGGAACAGGTTGTGGCACGGCATCAACGCCATCTGCGACAGCTCGCCCACGTTCCAGGCGCTGACCACCAGCCGCCGCGAATCAGGGTTGCGCTTGATCTCCTCCACCAGCCACTGCATCTGGTCGATGCTGCCGCCATCGGCGGTGGCCCAGCTGCGCCACTGCTTGCCGTAGATCGGGCCCAGGTCGCCGTTGGCATCGGCCCACTCGTCCCAGATGCGCACCTGGTTGTCGGTGAGGTAGCCGATGTTGGTGTCGCCCTTCAGGAACCACAGCAGCTCATGGATGATCGACCGCAGGTGCAGCTTCTTGGTGGTGACCAGCGGGAAGCCGTCGCCCAGGTTGAAGCGCATCTGCCAGCCGAACACGCTGCGCGTGCCGGTGCCGGTGCGGTCGGACTTCTCGGTGCCGTTCTCCAGCACGTGCTGCAGCAGGTCCAGGTACGGCTTCATGCCTTGGCCCCCGCAGTCTGCACCGGCAACTGCGGCTGCAGCACCGGGGCGCGGCGCGACAACGCCAGCAGGACCAGGCCGAAGGCGATCAGCGGCACGCACAGGATCTGGCCCTTGGTCAGCCAGCCGAAGGCGACGTACACGCCGTTGTCGGGCATGCGCACGAACTCCACTGCGAAGCGGAAGATGCCGTACAGCAGCGCGAACAGGCCGGCGATGACGTAGCGGTGGCGCGGCGTGGCCGACACCGCCCACAGCACCAGGAACATCACCAGGCCTTCCAGCAGCGCTTCATACAGCTGCGAGGGATGGCGGGCGTATGGGTTGAGCGCGCCGGTGGCGAACTGCGCCTTCAACGTGGCCAGGTCCAGCCCGTTCAACGGCGCCGGCAGGCCACTGGGAAACACCACGCCCCAGTTGCCGCCGGTGTACTTGCCCCACAGCTCGGCACCGATGAAGTTGCCGACACGGCCGAAGCCCAGGCCCAACGGAACCAGCGGGGCCACGAAATCCAGGGTATCGAACAGGTGCAGGCGGTGCTTGCGCGACCACCACCACGCGGCGAACAGCACGCCCAGCAGGCCGCCGTGGAAACTCATGCCGCCGTCCCACACCTTGAACAGCAGCAGCGGGTTGTGCAGGAAATCGCCCAGCGCATAGAACAGCATGTAGCCCACGCGCCCGCCCACCACCACGCCAAGCATGGCGTAGAACAGCAGGTCGGAGAAACCGTCGGCATTCACCCCCGGCAGGCGCCCGGCCGCGATCCGCTTGCGCCCCAGCCACCAGGCGGCGGTGAAGCCGAGCAGGTACATGATGCCGTACCAATGCACTTTGACCGGCCCAAGCGAGATGGCGATGGGGTCGATGTCGTGGAAATAGATCATGAAGGACGCCTTGCAGGGATGCAGATATTCTAGCGCCGCCCGGGAGCGGCCTCGCGGCGGCCCCGATCGCGCGATTGCCGGGCTTCAGCCCAGAATCTGCGGCGTGTTCGGCAGGCCGTCATCCTGTGACCCCGGAACCGGCGGATAGTGCCCGGCCAGCAGGTCCGATACCTCCTCGATGGCCAGCAGTACCGCGTCCTGCAACGCACCGTCGCGCAGGCGCTGCTGCATGTGGGCGCAGATGGCCGCCCATTGCGCCTCGCCCACCTTGCCGCGCAGGCCGCGGTCGGCGACCAGCTCGATGGCGTGGTCGGCCAGCAGCAGGTACACCAGCACGCCGTTGTTGTGTTCGGTATCCCACGTGCGCAGCTGCGCGAAGGCATGCTCGGCGCGCTGGCGGGGGCTGACCCGCTGCCACAGTGCCAGCAGTGGCAGGTCCGCTTCCACCGCAAACATCACCTGGCCACCGTGCCGGCGCTCGCCCGCGGTGATCGCGTCGGTGATCGCCTGCAGGCGTCCGGGCGGGAACGCGCGCCGCACCGAAGGGGAAAACACGTGCCGAAGCCAGCGCATCACCAGCCTCCCGAGGCGCCACCGCCCCCTGAACGTCCACCGCCGCCGCCCCAGCCGCCGCCACCGCCGCCGAAGCCACCGCCGCCGCCCCAACCACCGCCGCCACTGCCCCAGCCTCCACCACCGCCCCAGCCGCCATTGCGCGCGAACGCGCCGGCCCGGCCCGAGGACAGGCCGACGAACAGGCCGATCAGGCCGGCCAAACCACTGGCCAGCCACAACGAGGTGAACAGGAAGGCGACCACCGCCGCGCCGCCGCCGCCCAGCAGCGCGCGCACCGGGCGCGGCAGCCAGCCGAGGATGGCGCGCAGGAAGCTGCCGACGAAGAAGCCGATCACCAGCGCGAAGGTCCAGCCGCCGCCATCGGGGTTGGGGCTGGCGCGGTGGGTGCTGACCGGCGCCGGCAGTGCCTCGCCGTCGATCAGTTTGACCAGCGCGGCGCTGGCATCGGCCAGGCCGCCGGCGTAGTCGTTGGCGCGGAAGCGCGGGGCCAGGTACTCCTGGATGACGCGGTTGGCGATGGCGTCGGGGATCGCCCCTTCCAGCCCGTAACCGGGTTCGATGCGAACCCGGCGGTCGTCCTTGGCCACCACCAGCAGCACGCCGTCGTCCACGCCCTTGCGGCCGATCTGCCACTGCTCGAACACCCGCTGGGTGTACTGCTCGATCGACTCGGGCGCGGTGCTGGGCACCATCAGGATCTGCAACTGGCTGCCCTTGCGCTGCTGCAGGGCCAAGGCCTGTGCCTGCAGCGCCTGGACCTGGGCGGCGTCCAGGGTGCCGGTGGTATCGACCACCGGCGAGGACAGCGGCGGGATCACCGCGTCGGCCTGGGCAACCGCCGGCCCGGCCAGGCAAAACCCGGCCAGCACCAGGCCGCGCAGCAGGCGAAGGAGGTTCATCGGGTTACTGCGCCGGGGCCTGCTGCGGCTGCGGCGCGGGGGCCGGGGCCGGGGCCTGCGAACCGAACTTGACCGCCGGCGGCTGGGAGATCTGCGCTTCGTTGTCCACGGTGAAGTTCGGCTTGACCTGGTAGCCGAACAACTTGGCGGTGATCAACTGCGGGAACTGGCGCAGGAAGGTGTTGTAGTCCTGCACCATCTGGATGTAGCGGCCACGCGCCACGGTGATGCGGTTCTCGGTGCCTTCCAGCTGCGCCTGCAGGTCGCGGAAGCCCTGGTCGGACTTGAGGTTCGGGTAGTTTTCGGTGACCACCAGCAGCCGCGACAGCGCGCCGCTCAGTTCGCCCTGGGCCTGCTGGAACTGCTTCAGCGAGTCCGCATCGTCGGCGTTGACGTTGATCTGGCCCACCCGCGAACGCGCGTTGGTCACGTCGGTGAGCACCTGGCGTTCCTGGTTGGCATAGCCTTCCACGGTCTGCACCAGGTTGGGAATCAGGTCGGCGCGGCGCTTGTACTGGTTGAGCACTTCGGCCCAACCGGCCTTGACCTGCTCATCCTTCTGCTGGATGGCGTTGTAGCCGCAACCGGACAACAGGGCGGCCAGCACGGCCAACAGCAACAGGCGGGAGAACGATCGCATGGCCGGCTCCGGATCTCGATGAACGGGACCCGGAGCATGCCACGTTTGCGGTAAAGCCGATGTGGGTAACGGCGGTTGGTCGGTACCCACGGGTTGCCGACCCGGGTCGGCACCCACGGAACACCGACCAACGGTCGGTATCTACCAGTTGCCGGCGCCCGGCACGTTATGGGCCACGGCACGGCGGCGCATCAGCAGGTTCAGCCATTCGACCAGCACCGAGAAGCCCATCGCCGCGTAGATGTAGGGCTTGGGCACGTGCACGCCCAGACCGTCCAGGATCAGCACCGCACCGATCAGCAGGATGAAGGCCAGGGCCAGCATCTTCACGGTCGGGTTGGCGTCGATGAAGCGGCCCAGCGGGTTGGCCGCCAGCAGCATGACCGCCACCGACAGCAGGATCGCGGCCACCATCACCGGCACGTGGTCGGCGATGCCGACGGCGGTGATCACCGAGTCCAGCGAGAACACGATGTCGATCACCGCGATCTGCGCGATGACCATGCCGAACACGGCCGAGGCCTTGGTGGTGGTGGGGTCTTCGTCTTCGCCGCCGGTGATCAGCTCGCGGATTTCCATGCCGCCCTTGATGATCAGGAACAGGCCGCCGAGGATCAGCACCAGGTCGCGGATGGAGATGCCGATACCGGCCACGGTGAACAGGTTGGCTTCCATGTGCGCCAGGTAGGCCAGCGACACCAGCAGCAGGATGCGGGTGATGCAGGCCACCGCGATGCCGAGCTTGCGCGCGAACGGACGGCGCGACTCGGGCAGCTTGCTCACGGCGATGGAGATGAAGACCAGGTTGTCGATGCCGAGCACGATTTCCAGGGCGCTCAGCGTGAACAGGGTCAACCAGACGTTGGGGTCGGACAGCAACTCAAGAAACATGGACATGGATCCTTACAAGGGGGAATGCGCCGTGGGGGCAGCTCAGAAGAAGCGGGGCAGCAGGACCAGGCCCCAGCACAGCAGTACGTTCATCATCAGCACGAACACGGCCGCCGAGCCCATGTCCTTGGCGCGCCCGGCCAGTTCGTGGAATTCGGCGCCGTAGCGTTCGATCACCGCTTCGATGGCCGAGTTGGCCAGTTCCATGGACAGCACCAGCAGCATCGAGCCGATCATCAGCGCGCGCTCCACCGGGGTCTGGCCCAGCCACAGGGCCAGCGGGGCCAGCACCACCAGCAGGTAGACCTCCAGGCGGAACGAGGACTCGTGCAGCCAGGCGGCCCGCAGACCCTGCCAGGACCACACCGCCGCCTTGAAGATGCGCCGGGGGCCGCGCGGCATGTGCCCGATTTCGTCAGCCACGGGGGCACGCTCCATCACGCAGGGCGGGCCGGGACACGGGGAACAGCGCGCAGCAAGGGGTCATGGGCAGGGCTGAATGGGCAGGCAATCCGTCATTTTGCCACAAGCCTGTCGCACCTTCGTCGGAGGCGGCCGGGGCCGGGGCGTGCTAGTGACGGGCCCGGCGCCGGCAACGCGTGGCGCACAGCCCCGCCACGGCGGGTAAAGCGGTGCCGGTCACCAGCTTCTATGATGGGGTTTCAACCGAACCGGGCGCTCGATGGGGCGCCATGCCGAGGAGTCTGCCGATGCGTTACCGCTGCACCCGCCCCCTGTTGCTCGCCCTGGCGCTTGGCGCCGCCCTGCCCGCGTTTGCCCTGTCCCCGGCCAAGCCGCCGCAGGTGCCGACGCAGGTGTCCAACGTGGCCTGGGCCCAGGACATGGCCGCTTTCGCCAAGGCAGACGCCACCACCCCGCCGCCGCGCGGGGGCATCGAGTTCATCGGCAGCAGTTCGATCCGGATGTGGGGCACCCTGGCGGCGGACTTCCCGGGCCAGCCGGTGTTCAACCGCGGCTTCGGCGGTTCGGAAGTGCGCGACAGCACGTGGTACGCCGGGCAGGTGGTGGTGCCGTACGCGCCGTGCAAGGTGTTCTTCTACGCCGGCGACAACGACCTCAACAGCGGCCGCAGCGCGGTGCAGGTGCGCGACGATGTGCTGGCGTTCGTGCAGCGGGTACACCGCGATCTGCCGAAGACGACGGTGGAGTACATCTCGATCAAGCCGAGCCCGTCGCGGGCGAACCTGTTGCCGGCGATCATCGAGGCCAACGCGATGATCAAGGCGGCGCTGGCCAAGCTGCCGAACACGGGCTACACCGACATCTACACGCCGATGCTGGGCAGGGATGGGCAGCCGCGCGCGGCGTTGTTCCGCGAGGACATGCTGCACATGACGTCGGACGGGTATGCGATCTGGCGGGCGGCGTTGGCGCCGAAGGTGTCGTGCGATTGAAGCAACGGCTGAGGCCGGGTTGCTGAGGGTTGGCCGGGGTGGGTGAGGTGGCGGGACACGCCGTAAATCCATCCTTGGAGGCTCGTGGGCGCCATCCATGGCGCCCAACGGTCCCGCCACCTCACCCACCCCGACCCTCGACAGTAGGTCGGCGCGTTTGGGAAAAGAGGAAGAGCGTGCCGACCAACGGTCGGCACCTACCACGGCGGGTGTGCGTTGTCGGAGGCAATCCGCGAACGCGTTTGCTGGGAACCATCCGGAAACACACCCGGTAGAGCGGACCGTTGGTCCGCTGCCTGGATCGGTAGAGCGGACCGTTGGTCCGCTGGCCGCGCGCGGCGCGGCAATGATCAACACGCGAAAAAGACACCCTCTGAACAACACCGGTAGAGCCGAGCCATGCTCGGCTGCTCCTGCCCTCCCCACCCGGCCCGACCCACACGCAGAAAAACAGAACCAGCAGCCGTTGCCCTGAAACTCCCTACCGGTACAAAACAGCCGCCTGTGTGCCCTGCCCCAACTCGCTGTCCAGTCGCACTTCCCAACCAAACCGGTCGCACAACCGCCGCACGATCGACAATCCCAGCCCCGTGCCCTGCGGCCGCGTCGGCTCGGCCCGGTAGAACGGCTCGAACGCCCGTCCCAACGCCTCGACCGACATCCCGATCCCGGTGTCGCGCACCACCACGCGATCGTCCAGCACATCCACATCGATGCGCCCCTCGTCGGTGTAACTGCAGGCGTTGCG
Source organism: Stenotrophomonas sp. GQ19 (assembly GCF_059758695.1). Classification (NCBI taxonomy): domain Bacteria; kingdom Pseudomonadati; phylum Pseudomonadota; class Gammaproteobacteria; order Lysobacterales; family Lysobacteraceae; genus Stenotrophomonas; species Stenotrophomonas sp. GQ19. Next base: position 52,629 of record NZ_JCAXES010000010.1, read on the forward strand.
CAACAGGTTGCTCACCACCACCTGCAGCACCCGCGGCGGTGCGTGCAGCTGCACCGGGCCTGCGCTGTGCAGGTAAATCTCCACCGGCCGACCCGCCATCAGCTCGCGCGCGTTGTCCACCTCGTATCGCACGATCTCGTTGACGTCGAACAGTTCCACCTGCGGCTCCACGTCCGCCTCGCGGGCCAGGATCAGGAAGGCGTCGATCACCGCCTCCATGTCGCGGCCTGCCCGCTGGATGCGGTTGAGTCCGCGGCGCAGGCGCGGCGTCAGCTCCTGGTCGCCCAGGGCGATATCGCTGGCGACCCGGATCACGGTCAACGGCGTGCGCAGCTCATGGCTCGCATCCCGGGTGAAGTTGCGCTCGCGTGCCACATGCGCGGTGACCCGCGTGGCCAGCGAATGCAGCGCCGCCGCCAGCTGGCGCGTTTCGCCCTGCATGTCCGCGGGCAACTTGTCCGGTGCCAGATCCGCCGCTTCCGGATGCCCGGGGTCCCAGCGCGACACCCGCCGCGCCAGCCAATTCACCGGCGACACCAGCCGCTTGGACGCCCGATAGGTCACCCACGAGGCGCCATACACTGCCAGCAACGTCAGCAGCACCGGCACGATGCCGAACCAGAACGCCAGCATCTCCGCGCGCGAGCGCAGGAACACCAGGTACAGGCGCCCTTCCGGGCGCGCGTCCACCAGCACCAGCTGGTCATCGGCCTTCAGTTCGTGGAAGCCCGGCGGCAGCGCGCGCAGGTTGGCCGGCAGGCTCAACGGCGAACGCCCGGTTTCCAGCAGGTAGCCGCGGATGTTCTGCGTGTTCGGCGGCGGCTGCATCGACGAGGCGTCGTAGAGCTGCCAGTAGTACGCCGCCTCCTCCTTGAGCGCGCTGCTGACCAGGCTGTGCTTGATCACCAGCGACACCAGCCATGCGCCCAGCAGGATGCCCAGGCTGGCCAGCACGGCTTGAAGAATGAAGACGATGCGTATCTTGCGCGGCAGACCGTGCGGCATTACGGGGTCCAGGGCGGTTCGCCGCGATTATAGGGAAGCGCGCCGTGATTCCGTCGTGCAAGAAACGACAACGACCCGCAAACACGCGGGTCGTTGTCTCGATCGGGGCCGTTCACGGCCCCTCCGGTCATGCGCCAGCCACTGCGATGTGCATCAGCTCATCGGCTGGGCGATGTCGGCGATGCGGTAACCCGCGCTCTGCACGGTGTGCAGCAGCGGGCGGTCGAACGGCTTGTCGATGATCTTGCGCAGGTTGTACAGATGGCTGCGCAGGGTGTCCGAGTCCGGCAGGCCATTGCCCCAGATCTCGCGCTCGATTTCCTGGCGGGTCACCACGCGGGGCGATTCGCGCATCAGGATGGTCAACAGGCGCAGACCGATCGGCGACAGCTGCAGTTCGGTGCCCGCGCGGGTGGCCCGCATGCTCACCGGATCCAGCACCAAGTCGGCCACCTTGAGCACTTCCGAGCCCACCTGGCGACGTTCGCGACGGATCAGGGCACGCAGGCGTGCCTCCAGTTCCTGGATCGCGAATGGCTTGGTCAGGTAATCGTCGGCGCCAAAGCCCAGGCCGGTCAGCTTGTCGTCCAGCGTATCGCGCGCGGTCAGCATCAGCACCGGGGTCGACTTGCGGGCGTCGTTGCGCAGCCGGCGGCAGACTTCAATGCCGTCCAGGCGCGGCAGCATCAGGTCCAGCACCACCACGTCATAACTGTTCTCCGCCGCAAGGCGATAGCCGTCCAGCCCGTCCTGGGCATAGTCGACTTCGAACCCGCGGCCTTCCAGATACTCACCGATCATCTCGGAAATATTGCGGTTGTCCTCGACCACCAGCACCAGGCCGGAGGTCTCCTTTGTCTGACGCATGGGATTCCCTCTTTCTTCAGCTTTGTGAAACATGCCGCATCGGCAGTGGAGGCGGTGTGAAGTCGCTCACACCGGAATCGAAATCGTTGTCAGAGCAGGGGTTTGAGGTGCGGCCAGACGTTGTCCAGCACCCGCGGCTGGGCCGCGGCGGTGGGATGCAGGCCGTCGCCCTGCATCAGCCCCGGCTGCAGCGCCACGCCGTCCAGCAGGAATGGCAGCAGCGGCACCTTGTACTGGCTGGCCAGCCCGGCATACACGTCCTTGAGGCGCTGGCGGTAAGCCGGGCCGTAGTTGGGCGGCACATCGATGCCCAGCAGCAGCACCTTCGCGCCAGCCGTCTGGCTGGCCACGATCATCTTCTCCAGGTTGCCGCGCAGCTGCCCCGGGGTGAGCCCGCGCAGCGCGTCGTTGCCCCCCAACTCGATCACCACCACCGCCGGGCGGTGCTTGGCCAGCAGGCCCGGCAGGCGGGTGAGCGCGCCGGCAGTCGTCTCACCGCTGATGCTGGCGTTGATGATCGCCGGGGCCGGCTTCACCTGTTGTTTGACCCGCTGCTGAAGCAGGTTCACCCAGCCCGATTCGGCCGGGATATTGTGGGCAGCACTGAGGCTGTCGCCGACCACCAGCACCGCGTTGGCCGGGGCGGCACCTTTGGCACACGCCAGCAACGGCGCCAGCAGCAATGCTGCCAGCATCCAGACCATCAGGGCCGCGCGGCCCTTCCACATCGCTCGGTACATTGGAGAATCCTCATCGACAGCCTGTCCCCCCGCAGCGCGTCCGTCGCCATCGCCGCCCATGACGTGGGCAAATCCGCGCGTGGCCCGGAGGGTGAAGTCCACATACTGGACAACATTGGCATGACCGTCCATGAAGGCGAGAGCATCGCCATCGTCGGCGCTTCAGGTTCCGGCAAGACCACCCTGCTCGGCCTGCTGGCCGGACTGGACCTGCCCAGCCGCGGGCGGGTCACGCTGGCCGGGTCGGACCTCAATGCCCTGGACGAGGAAGACCGCGCGCAGCTGCGCGCCCGCGAAGTGGGCTTTGTGTTCCAGAGCTTCCACCTGCTGCCGGCGCTGACCGCCGAAGAGAACATCGCGCTGCCGCTGGAGCTGGCCGGCCGCGAAGATCCCACGCGCGTGCGCGAGGTGCTGGCGCAGGTGGGGCTTACGCATCGCGCCCGCCACTACCCGCGCCAGCTGTCCGGCGGCGAACAGCAGCGCGTGGCGCTGGCACGGGCATTCGTGGCCAAGCCGCGCATCCTGTTTGCCGATGAGCCCACCGGCAGCCTGGACCAGGCCACCGGCCAGCAGATCAGCGACCTGCTGTTCGCCCTCAATGCCACCAGCGACACCACGCTGGTGCTGGTCACCCATGACCTGCGCCTGGCCCAGCGCTGCCAGCGCATCTACCGGCTTGATGGCGGCCGCTTGGTGGACAACGCGGCCGGCGTGTCCGCATGAACGTGGTCACGCATGCCGCGCGCGCCCTGCGCCGCGAATTCCTTGCCGGTGACCTGCTCACCGTCTTCGCCGCGCTGGTGCTCGGCGTGGCGGTGATGACCGCGGTGGGCACGCTGGTCAACCGGGTCACACTGGCCCTGACCGGCAGCGCCGCGGAAATGCTGGGCGGCGACCTGGGCCTGAACGCCCGCGACGACATTCCGCAGGCCTTCGCCGATGCCGCGCGCGAACGTGGGTTGGCCAACACCCGCATGGTCAGCTTCCCCACCGTGCTGTTCCATGGCGAGGCCAGCCAGATGGCCAACATCAAGGCGGTCAGCGACGGCTATCCGCTGCGCGGGCAGCTGCTGGTCAGCCGCGGCCTGCGGGGCGGCACCCCTGAACCGGCCGGCGCGCCGCCTGCCGGGCAGGCCTACGCCGATCCGCGGCTGATGCAGGCGCTCGGCCTGACGGTGGGCGACGCGCTGGAGTTCGGCGCGGGCAGCCTCACCGTTACCCGCGTGCTGCAGGCCGAACCGGATACCTCCGGCGAGCTGATGCAGCTCTCTCCGCCGCTGCTGGTCAACCGCGCCGACGTCGACGCGGCCGGCCTGCTCGGCCCCGGCAGCCGCGCCTCGTACCGGATGATGTTTGCCGGCGCACCGGACGCCATCGCCGACTTCCGCGCGTGGCTGGCGCCGCAGGCCAAGGGCTACCGCATCGTCGGCATCGCCGACACCCAGCGCGGCGTGCGCGGTGCGTTCGACCTGGCCGGCCGCTTCCTGTCGTTGGCCGCCCTGCTGGCGGTGCTGCTGGCCGGCGTGGCCACCGCGCTGGCCGCCAACCGGTTCGCACTGCGCCGGATCGACCAGGTGGCCATCCTGCGCTGCCTGGGCGCGCGCCAACGCGACATTCTCAGCGCCATGGCGCTGCAGCTGGTGATGCTGGCGGTGCCGGCGTGCCTGGTGGGTATCGGCCTGGGCATGGCTGCGCAGGCTGGGCTGGTGCAGGCGCTGGGCGGGTTGATTCCCAACCGCTTGCCGCTGCCGCAGGCCACCCCGGCGCTGAGTGGCGCGGGTATCGGCCTGGTGCTGCTGCTGGGCTTCGGCCTGCCGCCGCTGCTGCGGCTGCGCCGGGTGCCGCCGATGCGCGTGCTCAACCGCAGCTTCGCCGCCCTGCCGCCGAGCTCGCTGCTGGTTTACGTGGCCGCGCTGGCCGCCACGGTGGCGCTGACCGTGCAGGCCACCGGCGATGTGAAGCTGGCCGCCTGGGTGCTGGGTGGATTGGCCGCCCTGGCCGCCCTGGCCGGCGCGCTGGGCGCGTTTCTGCTGTGGCTGCTGCGTGGCCTGCAGCCGCGCCTGCGCGGGCGCTGGAAGCTGGGCCTGGCCGCCCTCACCCGCCGCCGTGGTCTGGCGGTGCTGCAGCTGGTGGGGCTGTCGCTGTCGCTGTGCGCGCTGTTGCTGCTGTCGGTGATCGGGCCAGGGCTGCTGGCGCAGTGGCGCGACCGCCTGCCGGTGGACACGCCCAACTACTTCCTGATGAACATCCAGCCCGAGCAGCGCGACGCCGTGCTGACCACCCTGCAGGGGCTGGGCGTGGCCGCGCCGGGGATCGAGCCGTTCAGTACCGGTCGCCTGCTGGCGGTCAACGACCGGCCGCCGCAGCGGCAGGAACGGCAGGACAACAGCAACGACGACGATGATGCCAACCGCCCGGTCAACTTCTCCTGGCGGCATGATTTCCCGCCGGCCAACACGCTGCTGAGTGGTCGCTACTGGGCCGCCGGCAGCACGGCGGCGGAGGCCTCCATCGAACAGGGCTGGGCCGAGCGCTACGGGATGAAGCTGGGCGACACGGTGACGCTGCAGATGGGCGAGCAGCAACGCAGCTTCACCGTAACCAGCATCCGCAAGGCCGACTGGGATTCGTTCCGGGTCAACTTCTTCCTGCTGCTCAACGAAGGTGCGGTGGGCGATGCGCCCTACAACCTGATCACCGCCTTCCACCTGCCACGTGCGCAGGCCACGCAGCTGGCCGCGCTGACCCGCGATTACCCGAACATCTCGCTGCTGGATATCGACGGCATCCTGCAACGGGTGCGCGAGGTGGTGGACCGGGTGACCCAGGCGGTGCAGCTGGTGATGGGCTTCAGTCTGCTGGCCGGGCTGCTGGTGCTGCTGGCGGCGCTGCAGGCCACGGCCGGCGAGCGCCGTTACGACAGCGCGGTGCTGCGCACGCTGGGGGCCACGCGCACCCAGCTGCGCGGGGCGGTGCTGGTGGAATTCGGCGCGCTGGGGCTGTTGTCGGCGCTGCTGGCGGTGGGCGCGGCGGCGCTGCTGGGCAGCGTGGTGGCGCGGCAGGTGTTCGAACTGACCCTGAGCCCGCCGTGGGGACCGCTGCTGGTTGGCGGCGTGATCGGGGTGGGCCTGAGCATGCTGGCCGGCTGGTGGGGCACGCGGCGGATCCTGCACACCCCGCCGGCGCTGGCATTGCGCGAGGTGTGAGGCGGGCGCGGCGCTAAGGCCGCGTCGCGACCGACCGTGGGTCGGTTGGCGTTTGAAGCGCAGCCACGCATGGCGTGGTTCTGCCGGGGTTGGTCGACTGCACTCCAGAAAAAAGAAGCGTCTCCGATCGGGGCGGTCGCGAGCGTGAGGGCCCCGTAGCAGCCGCTAGGCCCCTGGCGCAAATGTCCCCCGGCCGCGGGGCGGCCTCCTCCTTTATTTTGCCCAGGGGCCTACCGGCTGCTACGGGGCTCGGCTTGCGGAAGAACCAAGCAGAATTCTCTGGCGCCGTCGGTGGGTCGGGCGCTGGGCTGCCATGCCCTTGGAGGCGAAATAAAGGAGGAGGTGGCGGCCGCAGGCCGACGCCGGGGGACATTCGCCGGAAAGGGCATGGCAGCCCAGCGCCCGACCCGCCGCCGGCTGCGCCGGGAAAGCGCCAATGCACGTTTCTGCCTGCCCCTCAGATGGGCGAAGAACCTCTTTTGGCTAAGCGGGTGGACGAACTCAGCGGGCGGCGTCGGCCGGTGCCTTTTCCACCCATTGCTTGAACACCGCGTCGATCTGCGCGTCCTTCACTTTCTTGCCGTCCTGCAGATCCTGGGCCTGGGTGAACAGCGGAATGATCATCGCCATCCCGTCCAGCTTCGTTTTCAGGTGCACGCCCGGCGCCTGCCCCAGGAACCCGTCCCAACGCTGGCGCACCTTGGCCCAGTAGCCGGCGGTGGCGGTCCAGTAGTCGTAGGCCGGTTTGAAGTCGACCTCGGTGGTTTTGGTGTAGTCGTTGAAGCCGAACTCGCGCGCGATCTCCTGCTGGCTGCCGTCGGCGTTGCGCAGGACCTTGGTGTTGAACTGCTCGTGCGTCCATCCGTTCGGCGTCAGCGTGTGCCGGTTGACCACCGCCAGCGCGTTGTAGTCGCTGCGCCGGGTGTACTCACGGCGCGGCAGCGGGCGCCAGCTCAGGTCGCTGGTCCACGTCGCCACGCCGTTGTCGTAGACCCAGGTACCCGTGCCGCAGTAGCGCGGCGCATCGCTCACTTCGTACACGCACTGGGTCCAGGCACCGGCGTTGACCGCGGCCGGGATGGTGCGCACCTGCCAGGTCTGGTCGGCACTGAACTCGAACCGGTGCGGTGCTTCGTACACCCAATCCTGCCGCCAGTGCTTGGTCACATGGCCGCTCTTGGGATCCACCAGCAGGTGCTGCAGGACCACCCGCGTCGGGCTGTCCTCCACCACGATCACCACCTCGTTGCCGCCGCTGCGCACGGCCGGCGCGCGCTCGTAACCCGGCTTCAACAGCACCGTCTCGTCGAAGGCGAAATCGACTACGTATTCGCCCTTCATCGCCACGATGCTGTCGTGGTCGCGCTGCAGGTTCGAGGGCTGGGCGTGGGCCATACCACTGCCGGCAAGCAGCAGGCACGCACTGGCTATCTGGTGTTTCATCCAAGGAGTTCCTTCAAGGTTGGCTTGCATCGCATCGTGTTGGTTACAGCCGCACCAGCGGCGGCGCACTGCGGTCCAGTGGCGCCGGCGCCTGGCGCGCCGCCGTGGCGCAGCAGCAGTCGTCGACCCACAGCTCACCGTCTGCGCCTTCCACCCGTGCAATCCGCCGCGCGGCCGTCGCGCCCAGTGCCGACAGCGAGGCCAGGCTGGCCGACAGCCCCTGGCCGTCGTTGGCATGCAGGCGCAGCGCGCACATCCGCCATGGCTCGCCGCCCAGGCGCGTGGCCAGCCGGCGCCACAGGCGCTCGGCCACGCCGCCATCGTTGACCGGCTCCGGGCGCGCCGGGAAGGCCGTCACCAGCCGGTCCCAGGCCAGGAAATCGCTGTCGGGCAGCAGGTACAGGCGCCAGCAGCAGCGTCCGCGCGCATCGGCGAAGCACAGGCTCTCGCGGATGCCCTCGCTGTCCATGCCCTGGCAGGCATGGGCCGACACCGCGTGCTTCCAGCCGCCCAGCTCGCTGCTGTCGGGCCGGTACAGGCACAGCACGGTGCCCAACGCCGCCAGCTGCGTTGGCGATGGCAACGGTGCCGTACTGCGTGCACCGGCGAACGTACGTACGGCAGACAGGGCTCGGCTCATGGCGGCTACCAGCTCACGGCTAGGCTGGCCGACACGGTGCGGCCAGGGTTGGTGAAACGATCGGCCACGCTGCTGGTGGACACCAGCGACGAGGTGATCCCGGAATAGTCGATGTAGCGGCGGTCGCCAAGGTTGAACACCCCGACGTTGATCTTCGCGCCCGGCGCGAAGTCCCAGTGCGCCATCAGGTCCAGCACGCCGTAGCCGGCCGGGGCGAACGGCGTGGTGTTGGCCACGGCGGCCGGCGGCAGGCGGTCCTTGCGCCGGGCGAAGGTGCCCACCAGTTCCACGCCCCAGCGGTCGCGGTCGAAGGCCAGGCCCACAGTGCCGCGCAACGGGTCGATGGTCGACAACGGCACGTCTTCGGTCTTGTTCTGGCCGTGTGCCCACGCCACCGAGCCGTTCAACGACCAGCCGTCCAGCGCGCTGCTGAGCTGGCCGAACTCGACCCCGGCCTTCAGCTCGGCGCCGTAGATGTCCGCGTCGGCCACGTTGCGCGACTGGAACACCTGCAGGCCCTGGTTGTTGAACCCGACAAAACCCTGCGACTCGATGAAATCCTTGTAGCGGTTGTAGTAGCCGCTGACGCTGGCATACGCGGCCGCGCCGATGAAGCGCACGCCCAGTTCCAGGCCATCGCTGGTTTCCGGCTTGAGGTCCGGGTTGGGAATGGCGGTGTAGCCGAACTGCACGTTGGTGAAGCCCAGGTTGACGTCATTGAACGGCGGCGAGCGGAAGCCATGTGCGTACCCGGCAAACAGCGACCACTGGTCGGCAAAGCGCCAGACCAGGCCCAGTTTCGGCGACACACTGGTCTTGGTCAGGTCCGACACGGCCACGCCGGGGTTGTCGGTGCTGAAGATGCCATCGGCTTCCGGGCGCAGTTCGTAATGGTCCACGCGCACGCCGGGCACCAGCGACAGGCGTCCGTCGGCGAAGCGCATTTCATCCTGCACGTACAGGCCCAGCTCGGTGGTCTTGCTGATCGGGAAGTCGCGCACCGGGAAGGTGTCGGGCAGGATCGTGGTGTTCACCACGCCCTTGGCGTTGACCTGGAAGCCGTCGCGCTTCTGGTGGGTCTCCGTCCAGGTGCCTTCCAGCCCGTAGGTCAGTGCATGCTCGACCGACCCGGTCTGCAGGCCCTTGTGGAACACCGCCTGCAGGCCGTACACGCGCTGGTCGAAATTGAATTCGCGCTCGCGGCGGCTGGCGTTGTCGCCGCTACCCCGGTTTTCATAGGTGCGCTGGGTGGTTTCGCTGTCCTGCCGGTACACCTGCCAGGACAGGTCATCGGCGAAGCCCTTGGCCAGGTTGTCCATCTCGTGGCCGAACGACACGCGGGCCCGGGTCTGGTGGTCGCGCGCCTTCATCGCGGTGGTGGTTGCGGCGGCGATCACCGGCGCAGGGGGCGCCACCGACGACAACACGTTGGTGTCCACGCTGTCTTCGTTGCCTTCCACGGTCAGCTTGAAGCGCTGGTCTTGGCTGGGCGCAAACACCAGCTTGCCCAGCACGCTGCGACCGTCGCGGTCCTGCGGGTTGGCCGCGGTGCGGGTGCTGTCATTGCTGCGCCGGTCGCCCATGCTCTGGGTTTCCTGGCCCTGGCGGTGGTTGACGTTGACCATGCCGCTCCAGCGGTCGCCGCCGAAGGCGGTGGTGACGCTGCCCAGCAGCCCGTCCCACTGCCCGTCGTAGCCAAACTTCAGGCCGACGTAGCTGTTTTTGCCGTCCTTCAGATAATCGGCCGGGTCCTTGGTGAAGAAGGCGACCACGCCGCCCAGGGCGTCCGACCCGTACAGCGCGCTGGCGGGCCCGCGCACGATTTCCACGCGCTTGAGCGTTTCCAGATCGGTGAAGTTGCGGTTGGCATCGGAGAAGCTGCCGATCGCGAAGGCCTTGGGCATGGCAATGCCGTCGGTCTGGATCAGCACGCGGTTGCCGTCCAGGCCACGGATGCGGATGCCGCCCAGGCCGAACCGCGCCGGGCTGCTGGTCACCGACAGGCCCGGTTCGTAGCGCACCAGGTCTTTCAGGTCGCGCACCAGGTGGTTGTCCAGCTGCTCGCGGTCGATCACATCGACAGTGGCTGGCACGTCGCTCAGCGCGCGTGCGGTGCGCGTGGCGGTGACCTGCACGGGATCGAACTGGCGCGCATCGGGTGCAGCATCAGCATCGGCAGCCGCATGCGCGGCCATCGGCAAGGCCAGCCACAAGGCGGCGCTCAGGGCAGTCGGACGGTTCTTCATGGAGGGCGGGCGATTGGCGTGACGCGGAAGGAGACCCCCGACCGACGCCAGCGACCCAAGCCGCTGACGAAGAATCGAGGGGGAGAGAGCGGTGGTGCACGGCGTGCCCGCCGGGTCCGGGGGGAGGTGCGGACCCGATGGGGCATGCGCGGGCGGGTAGCGGTGCAGCTGGGCTGCCTGGCGGTAGACAGCCGACCAACGGTCGGCTCTACCCGGCTCTATTTGGTCAGGATCAGCTTGTCGTTGCTGGTATGGCGCAGGCGGTAGAAGCGGTCGCCGTGCTGGATCAGGATTTCGCGGCGTCCCTTGAGCAGGGCTTCGCTGTCGATCACTTCTTCGGGCGGGACCACGCGCACCGGACGGTCGCGGAGGGTCAGCGTTTCGGGGCGCAGCAGTACAGCAGCTTGAGTGTTCATTCGTCTGGACTCGTGCGAGGGGCGAGTCAAATGATAATGATTCTCAGTTGACAATCAACAACCATTCTCACTTTGATTGATGGCATTGATGATTGATTTGCTCTTTTCGATTGATCGCATCAATCGAAAGGTGGGCTCGGACCGCCCGGTAGAGCCGAGCGTTGCTCGGCTGGGCCACCGGGATGTCCGGGTTGATCGGCCAATCCAGCCGGGCAGAGCCCGGCTCTACGGGGATCCTGATGCAAGCCGGGCAGAGCCCGGCTCTACGGGGATCCTGATGCAAGCCGGGCAGAGCCCGGCTCTACGGGGGCTGGTTTCAGCCGGGCAGAGCCCGGCACTACGCGGGGCGCGCCGGGACGCGCGTCAGGCGAAGATCGCCTCTACCTGCTGCCAGGTGGCCTCGTCCACCTGCGCCAGCAGGTCCAGCGCGCCCAGGTTCTCTTCCAGCTGGCTGACCCGGCTGGCGCCGAGGATCACGCTGGAGACGTTCGGGTTGCGCAGGCACCAGGCAATGGCCAGCTGCGCCGGCGACAGGCCGAGGCCGTCGGCCAGCGCGGTGTAGCGGCGGACCTTGTCCAGCCGGTTGCCGGCCGGGTCCAGCACCATGTCCTTGAGCCAGCCCATCTGTTCCTGGCCCAGCCGCGACTGCGCGTCCACGCCGTCGTTGTACTTGCCGGTCAGCAGGCCCGAGGCCAGCGGCGACCAGATCGTGGTGCCCAGGCCCGGGTCGGCGTACAGCGGCGCGTACTCCTGTTCCACGCGCTCGCGGTGCAGCAGGTTGTACTGCGGCTGCTCCATCGAAGGCAGGTGCAGGTTCTGCGCGCGCGCCACGGCCACGGCCTCCTGCAGCTGGGCCGCCGACCACTCCGAGGTGCCCCAGTACAGCACCTTGCCCTGGCGGATCAGGGTGTCCATGGCCAGCACGGTCTCGGCAATGGGGGTGTCCGGGTCCGGGCGGTGGCAGTAATACAGGTCCAGGTAGTCCACCCGCAGCCGCTTGAGCGCGGCGTGGCAGGCGTCGGTCACGTGCTTGCGCGACAGCCCGTGCTGGGTCGGGCGCGGGTCGTCCACGGCGCCGAAGAACACCTTGCTGGACACGCAGAAGCCGTCGCGCGGCAGGCGCAGGTCGGCGATCACATCGCCCATCACCTGTTCGGCCCGGCCGCGCGCATAGCCCTCGGCATTGTCGAAGAAGGTGATGCCGTGGTCCCAGGCGCTGGCGACCAGATTGCGGGCCTCGTCGCGGCCGATCTGGTCGCCAAAGGTGACCCAGGCCCCGAAGGACAGGGCCGACACCTTCAGGCCGGTGGATCCAAGACGTCGGTATTGCATGGGATTGTCCTCTGCTGCAGGCCCGCAACCGGGCCGGAACGGTGCCGGCCAGTGTAGCCGCCCGCCGCCCGCAAACCCTTGCCGATGCTTGCCCGATCACGGCCGATCGACCCGCAGACGCCGCTTTTCCTTGCCCCGCCCCTGCCACCGCTATAGGCTTCCCGTTTTTCGCGGCACCCCCAAGGGAAGTCTCATGGTCGAAGGTTTGGGCAGGATTGGCTTCGGCCTGTTCGGGTTGGCGGTGCTGATCGGCATCGCGTGGCTGTTCTCGAACAACAAGCGCGCTGTGGACTGGCGTCTGGTGGTAACCGGCATCGCGCTGCAGATCGCCTTTGCGGCGGTGGTGCTGCTGGTGCCCGGTGGCCGCGACGTGTTCGATGCGCTGGGCAAGGGCTTCGTCAAGATCCTGAGCTTCGTCAACGAAGGCTCCAAGTTCATCTTCGGCAGCCTGATGAATACCGAGCAGTTCGGTTTCATCTTCGCCTTCCAGGTGCTGCCGACGATCATCTTCTTCTCGGCGCTGATGGGGGTCATGTACCACCTCAACGTGATGCAGGCGATCGTGCGCGGCATGGCCTGGGCCATCACCAAGATCATGCGCGTGTCCGGTGCCGAAACCACCAGCGTCTGCGCCAGCGTCTTCATCGGCCAGACCGAGGCGCCGCTGACGGTGCGCCCGTACATCGCCAAGATGACCCAGTCCGAACTGATCACGATGATGATCGGCGGCATGGCGCACATCGCCGGCGGCGTGCTGGCGGCCTACGTGGGCATGCTGGGCGGCAACGATCCGGTGCAGCAGGCCTTCTACGCCAAGCACCTGCTGGCGGCCAGCATCATGGCGGCCCCGGCAACCCTGGTGGTGGCCAAGCTGCTGGTGCCCGAAACCGGCACCCCGCTGACCCGCGGCACGGTCAAGATGGAAGTGGAGAAGACCTCCAGCAACATCATCGACGCCGCCGCGGCCGGTGCCGGCGACGGCCTCAAGCTGGCGCTGAACATCGGTGCGATGCTGTTGGCCTTCATCGCCCTGATCGCCCTGCTCAACGCTCCGCTGACCTGGCTGGGCGAGATCAGCGGCCTGCAGGCCATGATCGGCCGTCCGACCGACCTGTCGACGATCTTCGGCTATGTGCTGGCCCCGATCGCCTGGGTCATCGGTACCCCCTGGGCCGATGCCACCACGGTAGGCTCGCTGATCGGCCAGAAGGTGGTCATCAATGAGTTCGTGGCGTACTCGGAGCTGTCCAAGATCGTCAACGGCCAGGTCCCGGGCATGAGCCTGTCGTCCGAAGGCCGCCTGATCGCCACCTACGCGCTGTGCGGTTTTGCCAACTTCAGCTCCATCGCCATCCAGATCGGTGGTATTGGTGGACTGGCCCCGGAACGCCGCCACGACCTGGCCAAGTTCGGCCTGCGTGCGGTGCTGGGCGGCACCATCGCCACCTTCATGACGGCGACCATTGCCGGCGTGCTGACGCATTTCAGCTGATATCCGTTCTTTGAGAAACAGTCTTTATGAGTAGCAATGTCGTCGTCGTCGGTTCCTTCAACGTGGATCATGTCTGGCGTTGCGAGTCGCTCCCGGCTCCGGGCGCGACCATCGCCGGGCGCTACAGCACCGGCCCCGGCGGCAAGGGCTTCAACCAGGCCGTGGCCGCGTGCCGCGCTGGCGCCGCCACCACCTTCCTGTGCGCGCTGGGCGACGATGCCGGCGGTGCGATGGCACGTGGCCTGGCCGCGCAGGACGGCTTCGCGCTGACCGCCGAGGCCAGCACCGAGCCGACCGGCACCGGTGGCATCTACGTGGATGCCCGCGGCCGCAACACCATCGTGATCGGCCCGGGCGCCAATGCCGCGCTGAGCGTGGACTTCGTGCAGGCCCAGCGCGACCTGCTGGGCGGCGCCAAGGTGGTACTGGCCCAGCTGGAATCGCCGGTGGAAACCATTGAAGCGGCGCTGGCGCTGGCCCGTGAGGCCGGTGTCACCACCGTGCTCAACGCGGCCCCGGCCGACGCCCCGTCCAGCATCGGCCTGCTCAAGCTGGCCGACGTGCTGACCCCCAACGAGACCGAGTTCGCCGCCCTGCTCGGCCGCCATGTGGGCGAGCGTGTGGATGCCAACGACGTGGCCGCGCTCGACGGTGCCAGCCTGCATGCGCTGTGCCGCAAGCTCACCGGCACCGGCACCGTGGTGGTGACGCTGGGTTCGGTGGGCGTGTTCGTGTCCCACGCCGAAGACAATCCGCGCGGCGATACCCAGCCGTACTACCGGGTGGGCGCCGAGCAGGTGCAGGTACTGGACACCACCGGTGCCGGCGATGCCTTCAACGGCGCCCTGTGCGCCTCGATCGCGCAGGACCCGGACGCGGCCTTCATCCGCCACGTGCGTTTTGCCAACCAGTTCGCCGGCCGCTCCACCGAGAAGGAAGGCGCCGCCGTGGCGATGCCGCACTTCACCCCGGGTGATGCCGAAAGCAAGTAAGCGTCACGGGCGCGTAATACCAAGGCCAGCGTTCGCGCTGGCCTTTTTTTTAAGCCTGCGTTGACCCTTTGCAGGCGCGGTTGTTGGTGGGTCGGTCGCTGGGCCCCCGATGCCCTTTCCGGCGACGCCCCCGGCGTCGGCCTGCGGCCGCCCCCTCCTCCTTTATTTCGCCTCCAAGGGCATCGGGGCCCAGCGACCGACCCGCCAACGGCCACCAAAAGAGCACGGCTTCTCGCTTGCACCGCAAGCCGAGCCCCGTAGCCGCCGGTAGGCTCCTGGGCAAAATAAAGGAGGAGGCCGCCCCGCGGCCGGGGGACATTTGCACCAGGGGCCTACCGGCGACTACGGGGCCCTCACGCTCGCGACCGGCCTGATCGGAGACGCCCGCCGAACCAAACGGCGCCTGCACACACGGCCATACGCGAGAGGCGGCAGGTACTCATCGTGGAGCGGTGAATGCACGATGCCTACCGCAAAACTGGGGCCCGCGTGATCCACAGCGCCAGCGCCCCAAGCAACAGTCCGGCAAGTACGTCCAGCAGATCGTGCTGCCAGGTGGTCGCGGTCGAGACCAGGATCAGGCCACAGGCGCCGTGCCACAGCCAACGCAGGGGCGCCGCGTCTGCCTGCAACCAGCGCCGCCATGCCTGCCATACCAGCACCCCGACCGCCGCATGCAGCGACGGCGCCATGTTGAACGGCGCCTCGAAGGCCCGGAGTTGTGCGAACAACAGCCCGCTCGCGCCATCCGGCTGTGGCACTACACGGACATTGCCGGTCGGCCAGCACACGAACGCGAGCATGCAGGCGGCCTGCACCAGGGCGATGGCCAGCGCATGGCGGCGCAGGGCCGATCGGGTCGGGAAGATGAAGAACGTCAGCGGGTACAGCAGATTCAGCGCCAGGTAGGGCCAGATCGTCCACGCCCAGAACGGGATCGCATCATCCCAGCGCCCGTGCAGGCTGTAGGTATGGGGCTGGCTGGCGGCCCATTGGTTGGTCCAGCTGTAGCCATGGATGAACATCGCGCCGAGCAGCAGCATCCACAGCATCGCCTCGCGCCAGGGCGGCTGGGGGACCGGAGCGGTGGCAACAGGCGGTAGGGGCACGCGCGCACCGTAGCAGAACGTGGCCTGCCTGTTTGCCGCTATTCTTGCGCTTTCGCCGATACAGGGACTGTACGCAGTGGCAGCAGGCAGTCAGGAACATGCAGGCCCGCACGCGGACGCACCGCGCTGGACGCGCAATCCGGCCTGGGCCCTGTTTTCGCAGACCCATGCGCAGCGCCAGCTGCTGCTGGTCTCCGGTGGCGCCGATGAGGTGTACGTGGTGGATGAGGCCGATACGCCGACCGTCGTCGAACGCATCCTCGGCCACTGGGAAAACGACACCTTGGCGGCAGTGCAGGACGACGCCGACTGCGGCCCGGCGATCCGCCAGTTGATGCGCCTGGGTGTGCTGGTGCCGGTGGCGGCCGCGCGCCGGGTGCAGCGCTATGCACTCGATTGGCTCGGCACGCCCCTGCCCGGGTTGGCCGACGCCTTCGACCAGCATGCCAGCGCGGATCTGCAGCGCGTCGATGCGCCTGCCGAGGCCGACCTGCGGGTGCTGGTCCGGCATGGGCTCGGCTGGGAACAGGCCTTGGCCCGCTACCGCGCGCAGATGCCGGCACAACCGCATCTGCTGGTGGACATCAGTTATCACCACACACTGGCCCTCGGCCCCTATGTGGTGCCCGGCCAGACCGCCTGCGTGTATTGCCTGGGCAACCGGGTGCTGCGCCGCTGGGGCGAAGCCGTCGTGCCGGCGATGCCGGCGGTCGCAGCGCAGCCGGCGCGCATCGCGGCGCTGGTCGCGCCGCTGCTGGATCAGCCCGCCCTGTTGCTGGGCTATCTCGAACGCAGCGTCTGGCTCGACCTGCACCACCTGCACGGCGAGCGCGACCGGGTACTGCGGCTGCCGTGGTGCCCCGCCTGCCAGGGCGGCGAAGCCGCAATGGCGCCGCCGCTGTCCCTGCCCTGGGACCTCCAGCGCCCGTGATAATGTGGCTTACGCGCCGGGCGTTTCCGCCTCGGTCAATGGAGTGACCGTATGTATCGCCTGCCGACCCAGTTCGATGCCAGTGCCTCGCGCCAGGACCTTGCCGCCGCAGGCGGGGGCTCAACCTCGACCACCTGCAGTTCCTGCATCGTTACCCTGCTCGGCACCTCGGTGCTGTCGGCGGTGGTGCTCGGCGGGTTGGAACCGATCGCGCCCGCCGCCCCCGGCAGCGAAGCACGCGCCACGGTCGATACCGTCGCAACGGACACCGACCTCCACACCCCGCCACCGGCCTCGCTGCAGGAACCGGCCATCACGCCGGATCCGGACCTGGCCGCGCCCGCCACATCGGCCGCGCCGGTGGTCGGGATGAGCCGCACGGGGCGGATACTGCTGGGGCTGTTCGCCTTGCCGCTGGCAGCCGTTGGCGGCGGCATTTTCATGGGCACCGCCAACCCGATCTTCGGCCTGTTCGTCGCCGTCGGGCTGTATGTCGGCCTGTACGCCTTCGTCTACGAGCGCTCGGGGCGGTCGTTCGGGCGCGGCATCGGCATCGGCATCGCCCTGCTGCTGGGCCTGTTCGCCGTCGGCGCACTCGAGATGATGCTCTGGCTGAGCGTGATGAAATGAGCCGCTCCGCCGTCGATGCGGCGGAGCCCGGAACGCCCACGCTGTCTTCGCACCTGCTGCATGGCGCGGCGCGTGCGCGCTGCGGTCTGGTGCGCCCGGCGCAGGCCATCGACGCCAGCGCCTGCGATTGGACCGGCCCGCTGTTCGAGGGTCGGCGCGTGCACAATGCGGCCACCCCGGCCGACCCGGCCAATCCCTGGCAGGGCGTGTCAGGCGCGGTCGCGCTGGATGCCGACGCGGCCGCCGACGGCGCGGTCGCCGAGGCACTGGAGCGGCTGGCAGCGGCGCAGGCGGGATTCGAGGTGCGCCGCCGGGATGCGCTGACGCCCGCGCAACGCCTGGACGAATCGGTCTTCGCCTTGTTCTCGGCACGCCAACGTGCGACCCCCGGCTTCCCGTGGCCGATGCCCGAACACGACGGCGATCTGTTCGCCGCGGTGCATGCGCTGGATGACAACCGCGAGGCCTGGGTGCCGCAGGAACTGGTGGGCCTCGGGCCGCGTAGTGGTGTGGCGCGCGTGCCGTCAACGTCCAGTGGGCTGGCGGCTTGGCGTGATGGTCGCGATGGCGCGTGGCTGGCGTTGCTGCGCGCGGCCCAGGAGCTGCTGGAGCGCGATGCGCTGGCAGTGACATGGCTCAATGGCGTGGCCGGCCGGCGCATCGCGCTGCCGGCGCACTGGCATGCCCATGTGGACGCGCGCGGAGGTGAACTGCAGGCGTTCGACCTGACCCAGCACTGGAACCCGCACCCGGTGATCGCGGTCGCCGGCGGCATGCCGTTCGACGGCCGCCCCCGCTACGTCCTCGGCATCGCCTGCCGCGCCGATCCGGGCGAGGCACTGCACAAAGCGCTGCTGGAATGGCAGCAGGCACTGACCTTTGCCGCGCATCTGTGCGGGCGCGAAAGCGCCCGGCTGCCGCGCGATCCCGCCGCCCTGCGCAGCTTCGACGAACATGCCGCCTTCTACACCCTGCGCCCGGAGCTGTGGCCGCAGCTGCCGCTGCTGCGGGCGGCGGACGACAGCACCTTGAAGCTGCCCCCGCCGGGCGCAGCGGTCCGCCCCGCCGCGCCGCGCGCAATTGCCGAGCTGGACATGCTGCGGCGCCGGCTCAGCAGTGCCGGCATCGCGCTGTACTACCGCGAGTTGACCACGACCGATGTGGCCGCGGCCGGACTGCGGGTGATGCGGGTGCTGTCGCCGCAGCTCAGTGGCCTGCATGCCGACGAGCGTGCACCGTTCCTCGGCGGCCGGTGCCAGGACGTGGCCTGGCGGTACCCCGGCGTGCCGCACAGCGGCGCGTTCCCCACTCCCTTTCCGCATCCGTTGGGCTGATGCACGAGGTCCGCATGCCGTCACCGCCCTCCCCCTGGCACGCTGCCCCGCTGTTCCGTCTGTTCTGGCATAACGGCGAACTCAATCCAGCGCGCGCCGAGGCGATGCGCACGCGCATCGCCGAAGATGCCGCACGCCCCTGGTCGCCACCCCGCCCGATGCATGCGGCCGCCGGCATCGCCCTGCCGGACCCGGTGCATCCCGGTGACGCCCTGGCGCAGCGCCACAGTGGCCGCCGCTTCGGTGACGCACGCTGGGGCGCGCAGGAGCTGGGCCGCGTGCTCGCCCCGCTGCGGGCCCGACCCGGCGACAGTGACACCCGGCGCCTGCCGTCCGGTGGGGCCAAGTATCCGATCCAGGCCTATGCCGCGCTGTACGGCGCCGACGATGCGATCGCGGCCGAGCCGGGCATCCATTGGTACGACCCGCTGCAGCATGCGCTGGTGCCGGTGGCGCCCTGCCCCGCGTGGCCAGCGCTGGCCAGGTTGCTCGGGGTGGACTGGTCGGAGCGGCCGGCGGCCGTGCTGTTCCTGATCGCCGAGCCGGCCGGCACGCTGACCAAGTACGGCGAGCGCGGTGGCCGCTTCGTGTTGATCGAGGCCGGGGTCTGGTTGGGCGCGCTCGGGCAGCAAGTGGCCGCGATGAACGCCGCCGGCTGCGCGATCGGCTCCTTCGAGGATGCCGCGGTGCTGGCCCTGCTCGGGCTCGACCCACAGCGGCATCTGGCCGTGTTGGCCTATGCGTGTGGTCCGGCGCCTTGACCACCGCCGGCGTCGCAGCACCCAACTCCCCAGCATCCCCGTCCACTGGGGGCGGAGGAACCAAGGGTCAAGCATATGCTCATGACCGGAGCGCATCAGGCCCTTCCGGATCGGCCTGAACAGGCAGCCCCCGCGCGCGGCCGGCGCGGCCGGGGCGTTCTACAATGCGCGCATGCAGATTGGCCCCTACAACATCCGGCCCAACGTGGTGCTGGCGCCGATGGCCGGTGTCACCGACAAGCCCTTCCGCCTGCTGTGCAAACGGCTGGGCGCGGGCTTGGCCGCCTCGGAGATGACCATCTCCGACCCGCGCTTCTGGACCACCCGCAAGTCGCTCCACCGCATGGACCATGCCGGCGAGCCGGACCCGATCAGCGTGCAGATCGCCGGCACCGAGCCGCAGCAGCTGGCTGACGCGGCGCGCTACAACGTGGACCACGGCGCGCAGATCATCGACATCAACATGGGCTGCCCGGCCAAGAAGGTCTGCAACGCGTGGGCCGGGTCGGCGCTGATGCGCGATGAGGACCTGGTGGCCCGCATCCTCTCCGCCGTGGTGCAGGCGGTGGACGTGCCGGTGACGCTGAAGATCCGCACCGGGTGGGATTGCGACCACCGCAACGGCCCGCGCATCGCGCATATCGCCGAAGACAGCGGCATTGCCGCGCTGGCGGTGCATGGGCGCACGCGCGACCAGCACTACACCGGCCAGGCCGAGTACGAAACCATCGCCGCGATCAAGGCCGCGCTGCGCATTCCGGTGCTGGCCAACGGCGATATCGATTCGCCGCAGAAGGCGGCCCACGTGCTCGCCGTGACCGGGGTGGATGCGGTGATGATCGGCCGCGCCGCGCAGGGCCGGCCCTGGATCTTCCGCGAAGTGGCGCATTACCTGGCCACCGGTGAACTGCTCGCCCCGCCTTCGCTGGACGAGGTGCGCGACATCCTGCTGGGCCACCTGCACGCGCTGCACGACTTCTACGGCGAGCCGCAGGGCGTGCGCATCGCGCGCAAGCACCTGGGCTGGTACGCCAAGGACCGGCCGGAAAATGCCGCCTTCCGCGCGGTGGTCAACCGCGCTGACGACGCGGCCAGCCAGATCGCGCTGACCACCGACTACTTCAACGCGCTCTCCGCCGGCCTGCCGCTTGCCCACGCCACTACCGACGCGCACGTTGCCGTTGCCCTTTGATCCGCCGAGCCACGCTCGACGCTACGTGACCCTGCTCCCATGACCCCGCCGATCACCGCCCCCACCTACCTGCACGGTTTTTCCGATACCGAGCAGCACCGCCTGGTCACCCAGGCCCGTCTGTTCGAATCGAGCATCTTCAGCGGCATCGACTACAGCAACGCCCAGCGGCTGCTGGAAGTGGGCAGCGGCGTCGGCGCGCAGACCGAGATCCTGCTGCGCCGCTTCCCCGAGCTGCACGTCACCGGGGTGGACCTGAGCCAGGCGCAGCTGGACACCGCACGCGCCAACCTGGAAAAGACCCCGTGGTGCAGCGAGCGGTACACCCTGCAGCAGGCCGATGCCGGCGACCTGCCGTTCGGCCCGCGCCAGTTCGATTCGGCGTTCCTGTGCTGGGTGCTGGAACATGTGCCGTCACCGGCGCGCGTGCTCAGCGAAGTGCGCCGCGTGCTCGCCCCCGGCTCGCCGGTGTACATCACCGAAGTGATGAACGCCTCGTTCCTGCTCGACCCGTACTCGCCGCACATCTGGCGCTACTGGATGGCCTTCAATGATTTCCAGTACGACCACGGGGGCGACCCGTTCGTTGGCGCCAAGCTCGGCAACCTGCTGCTGGCCGGCGGCTTCCGCGACGTGCACACCGAGATCAAGACCATCCACCTGGACAACCGCGAGCCGGCGCGGCGCAAGACCATGATCGCGTTCTGGGAACAGCTGCTGCTGTCGGCGGCCGACCCGCTGCTGGAGGCCGGGCTGGTCGATCGCGACACCGTGGACGGCATGCGTCGGGAATTCAGCCTGGTCCAGAACGACCCCAACGCGGTGTTCTTCTTTTCGTTCGTGCAGGCACGCGCCACCGTTTACTGACCCACCGCTACGTGACTCCCTTCTGCTATCTGTTTGAGCCAACCGGTTAGAATCGGCCTCAGGTTGGTGCCCAGGAAGGCGCGCGCCAGATCCTCGCCGTGCTGCCACTGCAGTCGTGGTGCACCGAGTTCTGCGCCCGAAGGGAAGCCACATGAAAGAACGCACGTTGGCCGGACATGTCCGGCTGCCACAGCCCGCCCATGACACCGGCCTGTTGAGCGGGCTCGATCCGCGCCAGGCGCGTATCTGCATGGCGGTCATCGCGGTGCTGTGCGTGCTCTATGTGGTCTTTGCCCTGACGCCCTCGTCCTACGCGATGGCCAGCGAGTACCTGGGGCTGGCACCGATCGAGCCGCTGCTGGGCAGGGCGCGCGGCATCCGCATGGACGAATGGATGGTCTACACACCCTACGTGCAGATCGCCGTGGCCAACGACTTCGGTCCGACCAACGCGTTTTCGCCGTACCACGAGACCCTGCGCTCGTTCCAGGCGTTGCCGCTGCTGGACTGGGGGCTGCCGTTCAAGCCCTACCACTGGGCCTTCTTCGTGCTGCCGCCGGCCAACGCCTATTCCTTCTTCTTCATGTTCATGTCGATGGCCTTCCTGTGCGGCTGGGCCCTGTTCCTGCGCCAGCTGCGGCTGCCGCCGCTGGCCGCGGTGCTGATCGCGCTCACGCTGTATTTCTCGCCCTATGTGCAGGTCTGGTGGACCAGCAACGCCGGCGCCTTCGCGCTGGCACCGTGGGCGGCCGTGGCCTGGCTGCGCATCGACACCCGCTGGCTGCGTATCCTGGCCAGTGCCTACGCGCTGGTGGTGTGGCTGCTGGCCATCGCCTACCCGCCCTTCATCATTTCTGCCCTGCTGACCATGGCCGTGCTGGTGCTGGCATTCCGCCGCGATGCACTGACCCTGCCGCGCCTGTTCGATGCCGCGCTGGCCGGTGCACTGGCCCTTGCGGTGTTCGTCGGCTACTTCCACGACGCGATCGAGGTGATCCGCAACACGGTCTACCCCGGGCATCGCGAAAGTGCGGGCGGTGGCGTCAGCTGGATCACGCTGATGGCCCACCTCTTCCCCAACCTGATGACCCGCGGC
Source organism: Stenotrophomonas sp. GQ19 (assembly GCF_059758695.1). Lineage (NCBI taxonomy): Bacteria > Pseudomonadati > Pseudomonadota > Gammaproteobacteria > Lysobacterales > Lysobacteraceae > Stenotrophomonas > Stenotrophomonas sp. GQ19. Next base: position 74,928 of record NZ_JCAXES010000010.1, read on the forward strand.
TTCTATCCGCTGCCGGCCTTCAACTATTCCAACGCCTGCGAAATCGCCGTGCTCGGCAGCCTGTTGCCACTGTTCACCGCGGTACTGGCCGACTGGGCCAAGGTGGTGCGCTGGGCCCGCGCCAACCGCCTGTCGGTGGCAATGCTGGTCGGTGGCACGCTGCTGATCGCCTGCTGGGTCTTCCTGCCGGTGCCGCTGGCCGTGGGCAAGGTGACCGGCCTATCCATGGTGCCGCCCAGCCGCGCCGTGCTGGCGTTCGGCCTGCTCTTGAACATCGGCTGCGCGATCGTGCTGGTGCAGGGCGGCACGCGCCTGAGCCGCGGCCGCCTGCTGCTGTTGGCCGCACTGCTGGTGGTCGGCAGCCTGGCCAAGCTTGCGTTCGGGGAAGGAAGCTTCAGCCGGCTGCACACCACCGCCGATGCCTGGCCGCTGCTGTGCGTGGGCGTGCTGGCCCTGGCCGCACGGCGGCCGCGGCTGGCCGCGCACCCGGCGGCGCTGGTGCTGGCGGTCGCCATGCTGTGCAACGTGCTGATCAACGGCCTGTTCAACCCGGTGCAGTCGGCACAGCCGATCTTCGCCATGGACCGCGACGCCGTGCTCGAGTCCATGCAGGCCCGCGGTGGGCAGCTGGCACCGGACGGTTCGCTGGTCGTGGAAGGGCGGTACGGGGCCATGTTCTCCGGCATCGGCATCCCGGCGGTCAACCACACCCTGTACTTCCCGCAGCTGGCCTACTTCCGCCAGCGCTTCCCGTTGATGTCCGAAGAGGCATTCAACACCACGTTCAACCGCTACCACCACGTGATGGTCAGTGATGTGGTCGAGCCCCGGTCGATGTATGCCGATCTGGTGGAAGTGCCCGCCGCGGCGATGCTGGCCGAACCCTGCACCCAGAAGGTGCCGGCCGACTGCGCGCCGGCGCCGTTGCCGGTCGGGGATGCGCCGTGAAGATCGCTGTCGTCATCCCCTGCTACAAGGTCACCCGCCATGTCATGGACGTGCTGGCGGCAATCGACGACGCCGTGGCCGCCATCTACTGCGTGGACGATGCCTGCCCCGATGGCAGTGGCGCGTTGATCCAGGCCACTTCCACCGACCCGCGCGTCACCGTGCTGTTCCATCCGCACAACCGCGGTGTCGGCGGGGCGATCAAGACCGGCTACCAGGCCGCCATCGCCGACGGAATGGACATTCTGGTCAAGGTCGACGGCGACGGTCAGATGGATCCGGCGCTGCTGATGGACTTCGTGGCACCCATTGCCGACGGCACGGCCGACTACACCAAGGGCAACCGTTTCTGGAACCTCAGCCATATCCGGCGCATGCCCCTGCTGCGGCGGGTGGGCAACCTGATGCTGTCGTTCATGACCAAGGCCTCGTCCGGCTACTGGCAGGTGTTCGACCCCACCAACGGCTACACCGCCATCCATGCCCGCGTGGCCAGCCATCTGCGCCTGGATGCGGTCAGCGACCGCTACTTCTTCGAGACTGACATGCTGTTCCGGCTCAACACCATCCGCGCCGTCGTCCAGGACGTCGCCATGGACGCGCGCTACGCCGATGAGACCAGCAACCTGCGCGTGAGCCGCATCCTCGGGGAATTTGCCTTCAAGCATGTGCGCAATACGCTCAAGCGCATCGGCTACAACTACTTCCTGCGCGACCTGTCCATCGCATCACTGGAGCTGATTGCCGGCCTCGGCCTGCTCGCGTTCGGCAGCATCTTCGGCCTGTACCACTGGATCGCGTCGGCATCCGCCGATGTCACCACCCCGGTAGGCACCATCATGATCGTCATGGTCGCCCTCATTTCCGGGCTGCAGTTCCTGCTGGCCTTCACCGGTTTCGACATCGCCAACGTGCCGCGCCAGGTCCTGCACCGGTCCATCCAGGTCAACCGCGCAGCGCCGCCGGCGGCCCGACCGCGCTAACGCGCGGGCCGCCGCCGGATCAGCGCACGGTGTTGGCCGCTGCGCTGTCGGCGGCCGCCGCCTGGCCATGCGGCGCCTGCCAGATCCGCGCCCACATCTGCGCGAACCGCTGCTTCACCCTCGCCCTGCCCTGTTCGCCTTCGTAGGCCGGGCGCAGCTGCTCGGGCACGATGGCGGTCCACTGCCCGCCCTGCGCACGCGCCACCGCGAAAGTGAAGGTGTAATCCGGCTCCAGGCCCATGCGCAGGTCGCTGAGCAGCAACCGGCCGTCCACCACCTGGGCGCGCATGAAGCCCCGGTTGAACCACTGCAGCCGCTGCACCGCCGGAATGCCCGCCGCCTCGGCCTGGCGCAGCGCCTGCACGTTGGAGGGATAGCCCTGGAAATGCATCGGGCCCTTGTCGGCCACCAGCGAGCGCTCGCCGATGACGCAGCCGCTGGGGGTCATCGCCACCACCTGCCAGAGCAGCGTGTTGAACGGGGTGGCCACCGAGAAGCGGGGCGCATCGCCCAACCCCATCGCCGCCAGCGCGCGGTCGGCCTGGCGCTCGACGCTGTGTTTGGCCAGCAGCGACCAGCCCAGGTAGCCGCAGCTGAGCACCAGCCCGGCCACCAGCGCCTTCTGCGCCACCGGGCGGGCGCGGGCGAACCAGGCCACCGCGCAGCCGATCAGCAGCCACACGGTGTACAGCGGGTCGATGATGAAGACGCTGGACCACATGGTCGGCGCCGGGGTGAACGGCCACCACAGCTGGGTGCCGTACACGGTGAAGGCGTCCAGCAGCGGGTGGGTCACCAGCGCCAGCAGGATCGCCCAGAACCAGCGCCCCGGTGCCTGCGCGACCCGGCCATGGCCGAAGCGCTTGAACAGCCACCAGATCAGCGCGGCCACCCAGGGCAGCACCAGCAGCGAGTGGCTATAGCTCCGATGTTCGGTCATCAGCGCCACCGGGTCGGCGGCGGTGAAGGCCAGCAGCAGGGAATCCAGGTCCGGCAGCGTGCCCAGCGCAGCACCGGCCAGCAGGGCGGCGCGGCGGTGGCCGGCGGGGGCGATGACGGCGGCAACGGCGCCGCCCAGTACGATCTGGCTTAGGGAGTCCATCGGCCGATGGTATAGGGTGTGAAGGCCGGCGTGGCGGCTTCGTGGCTGTCACGCTGGTGGAACACTGGGCCGCGACGCTGGGGCCCAATCGCGTGTTGACGGCCCCTGCGCCGGGCACGCGGGCTTAACCACCGGCAACTCCCCGTGGCGCACAATGCAACGGCGCGACTTGCCGTGTATCATTCGCGCCCATCTTTCCATCCGAATCAAAGGATATTACGCCTGATGTCCAGCTACCTGTTCACCTCCGAATCGGTCTCCGAAGGCCATCCGGACAAGATTGCCGACCAGATCTCCGATGCGGTGCTGGACGCGATCCTTGCCCAGGACCAGCGCGCCCGCGTGGCCTGCGAGACCATGGTCAAGACCGGCGTGGCGATCGTGGCCGGTGAAATCACCACCAGCGCCTGGATCGACCTGGAAGCCCTGACCCGCAAGGTAATCCTGGACATCGGCTACGACAGCTCCGACGTCGGCTTCGACGGCGCGACCTGCGGCGTGCTGAACCTGATCGGCAAGCAGTCCCCGCACATCGCCCAGGGCGTTGACCGCAAGAAGCCCGAAGAAATGGGCGCTGGCGACCAGGGCCTGATGTTCGGCTACGCCACCAACGAGACCGACAGCTACATGCCGGCCGCGATCCACCTGTCGCACCGTCTGGTCGAGCAGCAGGCCAAGATCCGCAAGAAGAAGAACTCGCCGCTGTCCTGGCTGCGCCCGGATGCCAAGAGCCAGGTCACCCTGCGCTATGAAAACGGTGCGGTCTCGGCCATCGACGCGGTCGTTCTGTCCACCCAGCACGCCCCGGGCGTGAAGCAGAAGGACCTCATCGAGGCCGTCCGCGAAGAGATCATCAAGCCGGTGCTGCCGGCCAAGTGGCTGCACAAGGGCACCAAGTTCCACATCAACCCGACCGGCAAGTTCGAGATCGGCGGCCCGGTGGGCGACTGCGGCCTGACCGGCCGCAAGATCATCGTGGACACCTACGGCGGCTGGGCCCGTCACGGTGGTGGTGCGTTCTCGGGCAAGGATCCGTCCAAGGTCGACCGTTCGGCCGCCTACGCTGCCCGCTACGTCGCCAAGAACGTCGTGGCTGCCGGCCTGGCCGACCGTTGCGAAGTGCAGGTCTCCTACGCCATCGGCGTGGCCGAGCCGACCTCGATCTCGGTCACCACCTTCGGCACCGGCAAGATCAGCGATGACAAGATCGAAAAGCTGATCCGCAAGCACTTCGACCTGCGCCCGTACGGCATCATCAAGATGCTGGACCTGATCCACCCGATGTACCAGCAGACCGCCGCCTACGGTCACTTCGGCCGCAAGCCGAAGGACTTCAGCTACCTCAACGCTGCTGGCGAAACCGTCAACGCGACCGCCTTCTCCTGGGAGAAGACCGATCGCGCCGCCGCCCTGCGTGCGGATGCGAAGTTGAAATAATCAATCGGTAGAGCCGACCGTTGGTCGGCTGGCCGCGCGCAGCGCGGCAATGATCGAAATAAACGACGGGCCGCGAAAGCGGCCCGTCGTCGTTCGGGCGGCAAAACGCAGGCGCATGGCGATGCGTTCATCACCCCGGCGCATCCATGCCATCGCGGCGCGGTCGCGAAAGCGGCCCGTCGTCGTTCGGGCACCCCGCCCAGCCGACCAACGGTCGGCTCTACCGGGCGGGCAACCGGCGCTACACTGCCGCCATGTCCGAATTCAAATCCAACCAGCTGTCCATGACGGTGTTGATGTCGCCGGAGATGGCCAATTTCTCCGGCAAGGTCCACGGCGGCGCGATCCTGCGGCTGCTCGACCAGGTCGCCTATGCCTGCGCCAGCCGCTATGCCGGCCGCTACGTGGTCACCCTCTCGGTGGACCAGGTGATGTTCCGCCAGCCGATCGCGGTCGGCGAGCTGGTCACCTTCCTGGCCTCGGTCAACTACACCGGCACCTCGTCGATGGAGATCGGGGTCAAGGTGGTGGCCGAGGACATCCTCAAGCGCAGCGTGCGCCACGCCAACAGCTGCTTCTTCACCATGGTCGCGGTGGACGAAGATGGCAAACCCACCGCGGTGCCGCCGCTGCAACTGGAGACCAGCGACGAACGCCGCCGCCACGCCGCCGCGCTGATCCGCCGGCAGCTGCGCGAAGAGATGGAGCAGCGCCATCTGGAGTTGCTGGCGTCCAACCCGCCGTCGCCGGAGTAACCCACGCCCCGTACCGACCGTGGGTCGGTACGGGGCGCCTTCATTGCCGGGCATTGCGTGCCATGACCAACGGTCATGGCCTACCGGGTGCGTCGATGCATTTCCCGGTAGGTACCGACCGTTGGTCGGTACGCATCGCTCACAATCACCCGGTGTTCTGCACGCCCTGCGATACGCCGTTCACGCACGCCACCAGCGCGCGCAGGACATCGTCGTCCTCGCCGCCGCTGGCACGCCAGCGGCGCAGCAGGTCCACCTGCAGCACGCTGATCGGGTCGATGTAGGGGTTGCGCAGGCGGATCGACAACGCCAGGCGCTGGTCGTGCTGCAGCAGTTCTTCCTGCCCGGTCAGCGCCAGGATCTGCTGGGCGGTCAGGTCCAGCTCGCGCTGGATCTGCGGGAAGAACGTGCCGTGCAACGGCCCGGACAACTGCGAGAACTGTTCGGCAATAGTGATGTCGCCCTTGCTCAGCACCATCGCGATGTCGTCCAGGAAGGTGCTGAAGAACGGCCAGTCGCGCGCCATCTCCTTCAGGGTGTCCGCGTGGCCGGCCTCGATCGCGGCCTGCAGGCCGCTGCCCACGCCATACCAGCCGGGAATCACCGCGCGCGCCTGGCTCCAGGCGAACACCCACGGAATGGCGCGCAGGTTGGACAGCGCGGCATCCTCGCCCAGCCGCCGCGACGGGCGCGAGCCCAGCGTCATCCGCTCGATCACGTCGATCGGCGTGGCCTGGCGGAAGTACTGCATGAAGTCTTTCTGGCCCACGAAGGCGCGGTAGGCCTCGGCGCTTTTCTGCGCCACCCGATCCATCACCGGGCGCCACTGTTCCTCGCGCGGTTCTGCTGCACGCGGGCGCAGGCTCGAACGCAGCACCGCACCGGTGGACTGCTCCAGCGAGCGCAGCGCCAAGGCGCGGATGCCGTACTTGCGGTGGATCACTTCGCCCTGCTCGGTCACGCGCAGGCGACCGTCGATGCTGCCGCGTGGGGAGGCGTCCACCGCATGGGTGGTCTTGCCGCCCCCGCGGCTGATCGAGCCGCCGCGGCCATGGAAGAACGTCAGGCGGATGCCGTTCTCGGCGGCCACCTCCAGCAGTTCCACCTGGGCCCGCTGCAGGCCCCAGCGCGAGGCGGCGATGCCGCCGTCCTTGCCACTGTCCGAATAGCCCAGCATCACCATCTGCACATCCCCGCGCGCGGCCAGGTGCGTGCGGTAGACCGGGTCGGCCAGCAGGTCGCGCAGGGTGTCGGTGCCGCGCTTGAGGTCGTCCACCGTTTCGAACAGCGGGGCGATATCCAGCGGCACCGCGCCGGCGTCGTCGACCAGCCCGCCCCGACGGGCCAAGGCCAGTACGGCAAGCACGTCGCTGCGATCGTGCGCCATCGAAATAATGTAGCTGCCCAGCGCGTCGGCACCGTGGCGGCGGCGTGCATCGGCCAGTGCGGCGAACACCGCGTCCAGGCGTTGACCGCCCTCCTCGGTGCTCGGCCGCAGCGCCTGCTCGCCACTGGCGAACGGCGCCAGCCGGGCCGCGCGGGTGACCGCATCGGCCGCGTCCCAAACGTCCTGGCCATCCAGCACGCTGGCCAGTGCGCGGCCGTGCACGCTCGACTCCTGGCGCACGTCCAGCCGCGCCAGGTGGAAGCCGAAGGTGCGCACCCGCCACAGCAGGCGACGCACCGCGAAGCCGCCGGCATGGTCGCCCTTGTTGGCGTGCAGGCTGTCCAGGATCAACTGGATGTCGTGCTCGAGTTCCTCCGGCGACGCATAGGCGCCGTCGGCATCGTCCAGGGTGGCCTGCACGCGCGCGCGCATGCGGTCGTTGAGCAGGCGGTACGGCATGTCGGCATGGCGTGGCCGTGACTTCACCTGGGGTAGCAGCTGTTCGTAGTGCGCCACGCGCGCCTGCAGCGCGTCACTCACCGCGATCCGCTCGGTGGACTGGCTGAGCAGGCTGGCCAGTTGCAGCAGGTCTTTCTGGTAACGGCCCAGCACCGCCTGGCGCTGCGCGTCCAGGGTATGCCGGATGGTGCCGGCGTCGACGTTGGGGTTGCCGTCCATGTCCCCGCCCACCCACGTGCCGAAGCGCAGCAGGCGCGGCAGCGGCAGGTCTTCGCCGTAGGTATCCAGCAGCGCCTGCTGCAGCGATTCGTACAGCACCGGAATCACCCGGTACAGCACCTGCACCAGATAGAAGCCGACGTGCTCGCGCTCGTCGTCCACGGTGGGGCGCACGGGCGAGGAATCGGTGGTCTGCCAGGAGGCGGTGAGCGCCATGCGGAAGCGCGCGGCGTCGGCGGCGGCTTCACCGGGGGTGCGTTGGCCGTCGAGGTTGTCGACCAGGCTGGCGACCATCAGCTGCTCTTTTTCCAGCAGCGCGCGGCGCACCGCTTCGGTCGGGTGCGCGGTGAACACCGGCTCGATGTCGATGCGTGGCAGCCACTGCGCCAGCTCGGCCAGGGTCACGCCCTGCGCCTTGAGGTTGAGCAGCGCATCCTGCAGGCCATCGGGCTGCGGCGCGGCGGTGCCGGCGCGCTGGTAGTCGCGGCGACGGCGGATGCGATGCACGCGCTCGGCGATGTTGACCACCTGGAAGTAGGTGCTGAACGCACGCACCATCGCTTCGGCGCGCTCGGGCGGCAGGCCGGTCAGCGCATCGTTGAGGTCGGACAACGGGGCGTCGCTTTCGCGGCGGGCGATGGCGCGCGTGCGCACCTGCTCCACGTCATCGAAGAACTGCGTGGACACCTGCTCGGCAAGCAGGTCGCCGACCAGTGCGCCAAGTCGGCGTACGTCGTCGCGCAGGGGAATATCGGGAGTGGCAAAGACGATGCTGCTGCGGTACTCGTTCATCTGCGACGCACTGGCCTCGGGAACGGAATCCGCTCAAGCCTAACCCACAATCGGGTCAATGCTGCGTCGCGCAAATAGTTACATCTGGTAGTGCCGGCCGCTGGCCGGCACCTGCCGATCATTATCCGTACCGGCCAACGGCCGGTACCTACCCGTCATTTCCCGTGCCGGCCAATCGCCGGCATTACCGATCACGGGAAACGGGCCAGCAGCCGGTAGGTGCCGATCATTTCAGGTACCGGCCAGCGGCCGGTACCTACCGGGTGCTTTTCAGCGCTTCTTCTTGATCGGCGTACCCGGGCCGACGGTCTGCTCCAGCCAGCGCTCGCTTTCGGCCAGCATGGTCATGATCGATTCGCGTGCGCGGTACGCATGCGATTCGTTGGGCAGCATCACCAGCCGCGCCGTGCCACCCAGGCCCTTGACCGCGGCGAACATGCGCTCGCTCTGGATCGGGAAGGTGCCGGAGTTGTTGTCGTCCACGCCATGGATGAAGAGGATCGGGTCCTTGATCTTGTCGGCGTAGTTGAACGGCGACATCTTCTGGTACACGTCCTGGGCCTGCCAGTAGTTGCGCTCTTCGGCCTGGAAGCCGAACGGGGTCAACGTGCGGTTGTACGCGCCGCTGCGGGCGATGCCGGCCTTGAACAGGCGCGTGTGCGCGAGCAGGTTGGCGGTCATGAACGCGCCGTAGGAATGCCCGCCGATGGCGATGTGGTCGCGATCGGTCACGCCCCGCCGCACCACTTCGTCCACCGCCGCTTCGGCGTTGGCGATCAGCTGTGGCAGGTAGGTGTCGTTGGGTTCCTTGTCACCCTCGCCGATGATCGGCATCGACGGGCTCACCAGTACCGCGTAGCCCTTGGCCAGGAAGGCCTGCGGACCCCAGTAGCTGATCGCGTTGAAGCGGTACGGCGAATCGGTCACCTGGCTGGCGGCGGCAGCGGTCTTGTACTCGCCCGGGTAGGCCCACATCAGCAGCGGCAGCGGCCCGTCCTTCTTCGGGTTGTAGCCCGGCGGCAGCATCAGCGTGGCGGTCAGGTCGACGCCGTCGTTGCGCTTGTAGCGGATCTGTTCCTTGCTCACCCCACGCAGCTGCGGCAGCGGGTGGGCGAAGTGGGTCAGCGCGCGCGGGGCGGCGGTGGCGTCGGCCAGCGACTGCACGTACACGTTGGTGGGCTCATCGGGGGTCTCGCGGGTGATCAGCAGCGAGGTGCCCTCCTGGTCGAGCAGGGCCACCGGCGCGGCGTAGCCGGGCGCCTGCGAATGGAACAGGCGCGTGGCCTGCTTGCTGTCCAGGTCGAAGCGATCGACGAACGGGCGGTCGCCTTCCGGCGAGGCGCCCTGGCCGTACAGGAAGATGCTGCGGCCATCGGCGGTGATCTGCAGGCGCGCGCGCCCGTTGACGTCGCGCACCAGGCCCGGCCGGCCCGGATCGTTGTAGCGGTCCTGCGAGGACCGCGACGACAGCAGTTGCGGCGCCTGCTCGGCCTGGTCCGGGGCGATGCGCCACTGCTTCACTTCGCGGCTTTTCCACCACGATTCGTTGAGCAGCGCGAGATCGCCGCGCCCCCACTGGATACCGGCATAGCGGCTGCCCAGCTGGGCCAGGGTGATCGGCGGGGTGTCGAACGGGGCGGCCTGCATCAGCACCGCATCGCGCACCTTGGCCGCGCGGTTGGGGTCGCCCCCGTCCTGCGCTTCGGCCCACACCAGCGTGGCCGGTGCGTCGGCGCGCCAGCTGATGCTGCGCACGCCGGTCGGCACCGCGTCATTGCCGGTCGGCAGCCCTTCCACCAGCGGCAGCGTGCTCACGGTGTGCTGCAGCGTGCCGTCCACGGCCGACAGCACTTCGATGCGGCGCGGGAAATCATCGGCCGGCACCAGGTAGGAGTACGGGCGCAGCACGCGCTCGGCCAGCAGGAAGCGGCCGTCCGGCGACACGTCCAGATCCAGGTAGACACCGCTGGTGGACAGCGGCGTGGCCACGCCGTTGAGCGTGACGCGCACCGGCTGAGCGCTGGCGTAGTAATCGAACAGGCGCGCATCGGCCTCGTTCTTGAGCAGGTCCTGGTAGGTCCGGATCGCACGGACGCCCGCATCGGCCTCGGTCTGCTGGATCGCAGGACCAGCCGGCACGCCACCGGCCGCCGGGGCCGGGCCTTGGCCCTTGCGCTGCTGGGTCACCACCAGGCCGCGGCTGTCGGGCAGCCAGGTGTAGCCATCGCCCAGCACGGTGTTCAGATCGGCCAGCAGGCGCCGCGCCGACCCGGCGGCGATATCGACAATCCACAGCTCGTTGGCGCCGCTGGCCGCATGCACCTGGTTGAAGGCCAGGTACTGCTGGTCCGGCGACCACGCCATGCCGGCGATCGACAGCGGCTGCGGCAGGCCGGTGATCTGGCGCTCCTTGCCGTCGGCCACGTTCAGCAGCCACAGCTTGTTGCCGAAGCTGAAGCGGCTGGCCGCATGCGTGGCCGGGTTGATGCGCAGGCCGGCCAGTTTCAGCTCGGGCTGGGCCACCTCGGCGATGGACGGCAGCGACGGGGTCTGCAGCATCGCGGCGATATCGCGGCGCGGGGACAGGCTCAGCGTGGGCGCACGCGGCGCATCCACCACTGCCTGCAGCGCGGCCGAGGGCAGCGCGTAGCCCTGCTCGCCCTTGGCGCTGACCACCTGCGGGGCGGAGGCCTTGCCTGCGGGCGCAGCCACCGCCCACGGGGCCACCGCCAGCAAGGCCATGCCCATCACCAGGCTGCCCCAGCGCGCGCGGCGCCGACGATCATTGCGTGTCATGTTCGATCCCTGTGCTGATGCAAACCTTGGACCTTAACAGCCGGGCGCCGATCGCCCCCCTGCCGATGGTTGGGGGCCGCCGCCGATTCATGCCAACGCACCCTGCCGCGATATAATGGGCGGCCCTCCACCGAGGGGCGCTGCGACCGTTCCGGACCCTGTCCGGCCGGCCAGGCTCGGTGGCCAGGATTGTTCCAACGGCGCCCGGCGATTGCGAGTTGTGCTGTCATGCGGGTGTCTGATTGCCGACATCGCGTCTGACGAGCATGGCTTGTCACTACCGGAGCTTACGAATGAATGCTGTTGCCAAGACCTTCTCCACCGAAGGTGATTACAAGGTTGCCGATATCACCCTTGCCGACTGGGGTCGCAAGGAACTGGACATCGCCGAGCATGAAATGCCGGGCCTGATGTCGATCCGCCGCAAGCACGCCGCCACCCTGCCGCTGAAGGGCGTGCGCGTGACCGGCTCGCTGCACATGACCATCCAGACCGCGGTACTGATCGAGACCCTGAAGGACATCGGCGCCGACGTGCGCTGGGCGTCCTGCAACATCTTCTCGACCCAGGACCACGCGGCCGCCGCGATCGCCAAGTCCGGCACCCCGGTGTTCGCCTGGAAGGGCGAGTCGCTGGAGGAATACTGGGACTGCACGCTGGACGCGCTGACCTTCACCCTGCCCGACGGCACCCTGACCGGCCCGGAGCTGGTGGTGGACGACGGCGGCGACGTGACCCTGCTGATCCACAAGGGCTATGAGCTCGAAAACGGCAGCGACTGGGTCAACGAAAAGGCGGCCTCGCATGAAGAACAGGTCATCAAGGACCTGCTCAAGCGCGTGGCCAAGGAGCGTCCGGGCTACTGGGCCCGCGTGGTCAAGGACTGGAAGGGCGTCTCCGAAGAGACCACCACCGGCGTGCACCGCCTGTACCAGCTGGCCCAGGCCGGCACCCTGCTGATCCCGGCGATCAACGTCAACGACTCGGTCACCAAGAGCAAGTTCGACAACCTGTACGGCTGCCGCGAGTCGCTGGCCGACGGCCTGAAGCGCGCGATGGACGTGATGCTGGCCGGCAAGGTCGCCGTGGTCTGCGGCTACGGCGACGTGGGCAAGGGCTGCGCCGCGTCGCTGCGTGCCTACGGCGCGCGCGTGGTGGTCACCGAGATCGACCCGATCTGCGCCCTGCAGGCGGCGATGGAAGGCTTCGAGGTCAACACCATCGAATCCACCCTGGGCCGTGCGGACCTGTACGTCACCACCACCGGCAACAAGGACATCATCCGCATCGAGCACCTGAGCGCGATGAAGGACCAGGCCATCGTCTGCAACATCGGCCACTTCGACAACGAGATCCAGGTCGATGCGCTGGTGGGCTTCCCGGGCGTGCAGCACGTGAACATCAAGCCGCAGGTGGACAAGTACATCTTCCCCAACGGCAACGCGATCTTCCTGCTGGCCGAAGGCCGCCTGGTGAACCTGGGCTGCGCCACCGGCCACCCGAGCTTCGTGATGTCCAACTCGTTCGCCAACCAGACCCTCGCCCAGATCGACCTGTGGGCGAACAAGGACAGCTACGAGAACAAGGTGTACCTGCTGCCCAAGCACCTGGACGAAGAAGTGGCCCGCCTGCACCTGGAGAAGATCGGCGTGAAGCTGACCACCCTGACCCAGGAACAGGCCGACTACATCGGCGTGCCGGTGGAAGGTCCGTTCAAGCCGGATCATTACCGCTACTGATCGGCCTGCCGATCCTGTTGCGATGAAATGGAACGGGCGCCGAAAGGCGCCCGTTTTTTGTGGCGGAAGGCCCTTCAATCCTGGCCGAAACAGCTGCGGTCGTCGTTCAGGGCGTCCTGGCACTGCCCCGCGAATTCGGCTTGCCAGCGCGGCAGCGTGAACCCTTCCCTTTCCTGGAAAGACACCGTTTCGCCAGCAAGCACGTAGCAGCGGTTCTGCGACAGTCGCAGCGCCGTCAGGGCGTCACCGGCGGCCCAGCAGTCATCGATGCAGGCCTGCATCAGCGCGTAGTCCGGATTGGTCTTGACGCCGCCGAAGGCGAAGCCCATCCGCTGCACCAGCGCGATCACCGGGTCGATGCTGGCCGGGGCAGCGCGCAGGATGTGCAGCACGCCGGGCGTGGGTATGCCAAACGCCCAGTTGGCAAGCACGGCCGAACGTGCCGCGTCGATCGCCGCATCGCGCTGCCCCTGCCGCATGTACTGGCTTGCCAGCAGCGCCCAGCCCTGCTGAAGCTCCGGGAACGCGGCGCATGCGGCGCGCAGCAATTCAATGGCCTGCTCGACCTGCCCCGCCAGCACCTGCGCACGCGCCTGCTCCAACTGCTCGGTTGGCGAACCGGGATCTTCAACCTCATGCTCGCCATACTCGCCTTCGTTCAGTTCCAGCCAGTGCGAGAACACCTGCACCGAGGAATGGCGCAGTTCCATACGCCATTCGTCATGGAACATCTCGCAGACGAAAGGCGCATCTCCTTCACGCCCCAACGGCCAATACAGCCCGAAACAATCGCCGTTGCCAAGCGCGCCTTCCGCGATCGACACAAACCCCTGAGGGGGATACGGTCCGCGCGCCACATCACTGTCGAAACTGAGCGCATTGAATTGACCAGAGAGGCGCATGGGATCTTTCCAGACGGGAATGTCACCATTATCGCCGCGGTCGCAGTAGCCTCGGTCAAGGCAGCCGGTCCGCACCGCGCTACGATGCCCCTATGACCCCGGCCATCAACCTGCTCAAGAAGCACGGCATCGTTCACAGCGTGCTGTCCTACCCCCACGATCCCGATGCCGCCTCCTACGGTGGCGAAGCGGTGCAGCAGCTCGGGCTGGACCCGGCGCAGGTGTTCAAGACCCTGCTGGCCAGCACCGAGAAGCACGAACTGCTGGTGGCGATCGTGCCGGTGAGCGGCACGCTCGACCTGAAGGCGCTGGCCGAGGCCGCCGGCTGCAAGAAGTGCGAGATGGCCGACGTGGAGCAGGCGCAGCGCGCCACCGGCTATCTGGTCGGCGGCATCAGTCCGCTGGGACAGAAGAAGCGGCACCGCACCTTCCTGGAGGCCAGCGCGCAGGCGCTGCCGGTGGTGCACGTGAGTGCCGGGCGGCGCGGGCTGGAAGTGGCGCTGGCACCGGCCGACCTGCTGCAGCTCACCGGCGGAGCATACGCACCGATCGGCAAGACGCGATGATCGGCAGCCTGTTCGAGCGTCTGTTCGGCACGCCCCTGCCGCCGCTGCAGGAAGGCCGCCCCGGCACCGCCCTGCTGCGGGCGCTGGGCAGTGGCGACTACGGCCTGCTGCGCACCGCAGCGGCCTCCATCGCCCTCAGCCGCGAGGCGGCAGTGCTGGATGACCTGGCGTTGCAGTTGCCGTACGTGGAGGCAGCCCGGGCACGCTACAACACCGACCCGCAGTGGATCCGCGAGCACTACGAACTGGACTTCGTGCTGCGCAAACTGCGCCACTGGCGTGATCGCAGTGGCTGCCTGTGCCAACTGTATCCACACTGGATGCATTACGAGCCCGGGCGCGAGATCGCCAACGGCCACGTGACGCCCATCGCGACCGGCGTCGCCGAGGGTGGCTGGGGCGATACGCAGGACGCCACCTGCACCGTGTGCGGGCGCGGGTGGCGCTGCACCGACCGCGAGTATCACGCGCCGTGGTGGGAATGGACCCCACTTCCGCATCGCTGATCGTGACCCCGGGGGTAGAGCCACGCCATGCGTGGCTGCCGAAGCCCGCGCCGGCAAAGACCGCACGTGACGTGGGCTGACTAGTTCAACGTGAAGTTCACCGGCACCCGGAGCCGGGAAATCTCCGGCTGCTTGCCTCGGGCGTCAAACGTCCAGTCCTGCGCGGCCGCCATTGCTGCCTCATCCAGGTCCGCATGGCCACTGGATCGCTCCAGCACCGCGCCGAGCGTCCGGTTCTGATCGTCAATCAACATGATCAACACCGCTTCCCCCTGTCGTCCTTGCCGGTAGGCACTGGCCGGGTACCGGGGAGGATTCATCCGGGTACTGTAGACCGAGACGTCGCTGTCTTCCGGACCCGGCTCCGGCGTGGAGGCCACACCGAATACGCACCGCCTGTGCGGGACAGGCTGGGTCAACGTCAGGCGCATCCGGACCGGTTGGGTATCGGTGTCGTCACCGGCAAGCGGCTCGCTCTCATCGGTCACCACGACCTCGCCACAACGGCGTGTCGCCAAGGCGGTCAGCAGGGAGGCCTGCGAACGCGCCGCCGCGGCGCTGGTGGCCACCGCCTCGAAACGGCATCCCGCCGTGCCCTGCTCCAGGTGCGGCGCCGACATCCGAGAATCGATATAGCCGCTCGAGGGCAACATTCGACACCCTTCCTGTGCCCCCAGATCCGCGGCAGGTGTCGCACAGCCTGTCGAGAGCGAAGCAGTCAGAAGCAGCAGGGCGCATCGATTGCGCATGGTCGGTCCTCCGTGAAAGGGCCGGAGTCTAGCAATGCACCCGCGCGCGATCGGGGCCGACATCACATACAACGCGTTTGGACGCCTCGTCGTGGGGCCCATCCCAACGGTGGCGGCCCGATCAACTGCAGATATCAAACAATCCGATCGCGGACGCAGTGTCGGTACCAGCACGCAATGCGGGTGCACCCATCCAGCCGGCCGGCCGGCACGATCCAACGGTTACGGCCGCCAGTTGGCGTTGCTCTCCCAGAACGCCACCGCGCGCTGGTAGGCCTCGCGATCCAGCGGCACGCCCGATCCGCCCTCGTCCACGCCCAACGCGTTGCGCATCATGGTGATCGGCGCCATCGGCACTTCGTCCGGTTCGGCGGTGTAGATGCAGCCGACGATGCCCCAGTCGGCGTCGATCGGCGAGCCTTCCTTGGCCAGCTGCTCGGCGCTGTAGAGGATCACCACCAGGTAGTTCGCGCGCGGCGATTCCACGCCCTCGAACCAGCGCACCAGCACCGGCAGTTCGTTGCGGTTGCGCGCTTCGTACGCACTGTGCAGCTGGTGGCGGTTGGCGTCGGTGATCGGCACGGTCAGGCAGCGCGTGCTGGTCCAGTTCTCGTACACGAACAGCTTGCAGAACGGCGCGTAGCCGTCGAGCACCTTGAACGGCGCATGCGCGTTGAGGTGCGCCTGGAACTGTTCGGCGGTGCAGTCCTGGATGGTGTTGCCGCGTGGGACGCGCGGGAACAGGCGGGGACGGGCGAATTCGGTGAGGACGATGGACATGGGGCACGCGATGGCTGGCAAGCGCAGAGGGTAACCCAGGGCGTGTGCGTCAACGCGCTTTCCGCGCGCCAGCGGTCGAGGCCGCGGCACTGGAAAGACGCGCGCATGTGTAGGAATCTCTGGCAACCGGGTCGCGTCGCGCCCCTGCCCAAGGATGAAGCGCCATGCCTGCAGCAAAGGAAGCAGGACCCACCACCGCGTTGCGCCGCCGGTTACGCGTTGCCCTGCGCGCGGGGATGATCTGCGTAGCGGGCGGGCTCGCACTGTGCGTCCTTTGCCTGTGGTGGCCCAGCCCGTCGGCTCCGCTTCCGGATGCTGCCAACAGCCGCCTGATCGTCAATGCGCGCATCATCGACGTGCGCCTTGGCAGCGCGGGTTCGCCTACCCACGTACTGGTCGAAGCAGGACGGATCGTGCAGGTAGGACCGGCGGTGAAGGCCGACGCAGGCGTGCCGGTGTTCGACGCCGCGGGAGGCTACCTGCTGCCCGGCTTCTGGGACATGCACACGCATGCCTTCCAGCTGTCGCCCCAGCTGCACTTCCCCGTGTCCGTGGCCAACGGCATCACCGGAACGCGCGACATGATGGATTGTCCGCAGGTCCGGGACAGCCTGATCGCCTGCGTGGCCGACAAACGCCGTTGGACCCGACTGGCCGAAACCGGTCGCATGACGGCACCGCGCTTCGTGGAAGTGGCCAGCTTCTACTTCGAGGACCCCGCGATGACCCCGGCGCAGGCGGCAGCGCGTGCGGCGGTCTATCAGGCCAGGGGCGTGGACGCGTTGAAGGTCTACAACAAGGTCGCGCCAGCCACCTATCTGCGGCTGGCAGCCGAGGCCCGGCGCCTGGACATGCCCTTGGTCGGGCACCTGCCCAAGGCAATCCGCTTGGACGATGCCCTGCGGCAAGGTCAGCACAGCTTCGAACACGCCCATCTGCTCGCCCGTCACTGCTTCCGCGATGCCGACCACTGGCGCAGCGGTGCGCTGGATCAGCTCGATCCCATCGAGCTGACCGAACGCATGGTGGCCGGGTATGACGCGGCGGCCTGCCAGCGGGGCATCGATGCGATGCGCGCAGCAGGCAGCTGGTGGGTCCCCACCCACGTCACCCGCGAAGAGGATGCGCGCGCGACGGATCCCTCGTTCCTCGACGACCCACGGCTGGTCTATCTCGACCCGCTGTCGCGCTGGGCCTACAAGGACGATCTGGCCGCGACGGCCGCGCGATACCCGGGTCCACGTGGCCACGCCGCACTCAACCGCTACTTCGATCACGGCCTGGCGTTGACCGCCGCGGCGTACCGCGCAGGCGTACCGGTGCTGGTCGGTACGGATACGGCCATTGGGGGCTTCCGCTTCCACGACGAGATGGCGCTGCTGGTGCGCGCCGGACTGTCGCCGGCCGATGTACTGCGCGCGGCGACACTGGATGCCGCCCGCTACGCGGGGAAGGAACACGAGCATGGTTCGGTGGAGGTCGGCATGCTCGCCGACATGGTTCTGCTCGATGCAAATCCCCTGGAAGACATCGCCCATACACGCCGGATCCAAGCCGTGTTCATGGGCGGGCGATTGCACGACCGGAAACACTTGGACGACCTGTTGGCGTTCGCCCGCGCCCAGGCGCGATCACCCGCGGTGTCGGCCAAGCTGGTGTGGGGTTTCCTGCGCAGCCCGGTCAGCGCGGAGCTCTGATCGTCCAGCCCCGGTCTGCATGACACGCTACGCCATCAGCCCAGGATCGCCTCCAGTGCCTGTTCCAATCTCGGGTGCTTGAACACGTAGCCGCCCTCCAGCGCGCGCGCCGGCACCACGTTCTGGCCGGTGAGCAGCAGCCCGGCCATTTCCCCGAACGCCAGCTTCAGCGCGAAGGCGGGCGTGGTCAGCAGCGCAGGCCGGCCCAGCACCTTGGCCAGCGTGCGCGCGAACTCGGCATTGGTCACCGCCGCCGGTGCAGTGCCGTTGTAGGCGCCGCGGGCAGTGTCGTTGCTCAGCAGCCACAGGATCAGCCCGACCAGGTCGGCACGATGGATCCAGCTCATCCATTGGTCGCCATCGCCCATCGGCCCGCCCAGGCCCAGCCGGAACGGTGGAAGCATCCGCGCCAGCGCGCCGCCGTCGCGATCGAGCACGATGCCGGTGCGCACCACGCAGGTGCGGACGCCCAACGCGTCGGCCTTGAACGCCTCGGCCTCCCACTGCCGGCACAGCATCGCGGCGAAGTCATGCCCGGGCGAGGCGGCCTCGTCCAGCGGGGTGGCATCCCCCGGCCCGTAGTAGCCAATCGCCGAACCGGATACCAGCACCTGCGGCGGCGTCGGCAATGCCTGCATCCACGCCAGCAGCGCGCGCGTGGTGCCGATCCGGGAGGCGTGGAAGGCCTGCTTGCGGGCGTCGGTCCAACGGCCCTCGGTCAGCGGTTCGCCGGCCAGGTTCACCACCGCCTGCACCGGCCCCACGTCGTCCAGCCGCCCCACGTACTGCACGCCCGGCGGCGAGGTGCGGCCGGGGGTACGGGTCAGCACGCTGACCCGGTGGCCCTGTTCCAGCAGACGTTCGCATAACTGGCGCCCAATGAAACCCGTGCCGCCGGTGATCAGGATGTCCATCTTCACTCCGCCCTCTCTGGACAGGCACTGTAATCGACATCGCGTGCAGGTCACGGCAGCACTCTTTTACATTCATCGCGATGAAGCGATATGATGGCCGCACACCCGCTGCCGCCGCCGCCCATGACCGCCATCAGCTTCGAGTTCTACCCGCCCAAGACCGATGACCAGCGCGCCCAGCTCGACCGCACCGCGGCCAAGCTGAAGGCGTTCGCGCCGGAGTATGTGTCGTGTACGTTCGGTGCCGGCGGCTCGACCCTCAGCTACACCTCCGAAACCGTGCGCCACCTCAAGCAGCACCACGGGTTCGAGGCCGCACCGCACCTGTCCTGTGTGGGCGGCAGCCGCGAGGAAATCCGCGAACTGCTCAAGCTGTACCGCGCCATCGGGTGCCGCCGCATCGTCGCCCTGCGCGGCGACCTGCCCTCGGGCATGGGCCACCCCGGCGACCTGCGCTATGCGTCGGACCTGATCAGCTTCATCCGGGCCGAGCACGGTGATGCGTTCCGCATCGAAGTGGGCGCCTACCCCGAGACGCACCCGCAGGCCAACGATGCGCTGCTGGACCTGAAGCACTTCAAGACCAAGATCGATGCCGGCGCCGATGCCGCGATCACCCAGTACTTCTTCAACGCCGATGCGTATTTCCATTTCGTCGATGCGGTGCGCGCGCTCGGGGTCACCGTGCCGATCGTGCCGGGCATCATGCCGATCTCCAACTTCAGCCAGCTGCGCCGCTTCTCCGAGCAGTGCGGCGCGGAGATCCCGCGCTGGATCGGCAAGAAGATGCAGGCCTACGGCGACGATGCCGAATCGGTGCGTGCGTTCGGTGCCGAAGTGGTCGCCGGCCTGTGCGAACGGCTGGTGGCTGGCGGCGCGCCGGGGCTGCATTTCTACACCCTCAACCTGGCCAAGCCGACCACCCAGGTGTTGAAGCTGCTCAAGGGCTGATACCTGCGTAAATCGCTTGCAGATAACGCCGGCGCGGCTACTCTGCTGCGATGAAACTGCTTCTGCCGCTCCTGCTGTGCGCGCTGTGCCTGCCTGCCCCGGCATCGGCGCAGGCGCAGCGCGTGAACCGGTGTACCAACGCGCAGGGCCAGACCGTCTTCACCGACCGTCGCTGCGATGCGCTTGGCGCCACCGAGCGGATGCCGGCCCGCACGCCCACCGTCGGCAACACCGGCATCTACCGCGCCGGGTGCGCGCGTCGGCTCAGCGAGTTGACCGGGCAGATCCGCGATGCAGTCAGCCAGCAGGACGTGAACCGGCTGTCGTCCATCTATCTGTGGAACAACGTCTCCAACGCCACTGCCAACCAGATCATCGGGCGGCTGGAATCGGTGGTGCAGCGGCCGCTGGTGGACATCGCACCGGTGTATCCGGCCAGCGATGAGAGTGCGGTGGTGGCGCCTGACGCTGCGCCGGTGCTGGGAAGCGATGGACTGCCGCTGGCGGAGGTGGCGCCGCGCCGGCCGCGCCCGGTGGGGCTGCGGCTGGAGCAGACGCTGGGCAGCACGGCGACGCCGGCGCGCACGGTGTTCGGGCTGCGGCGGCAGTACGGGTGTTTTTGGATCACGTTGTAGCGCCGGGCTCTGCCCGGCAGAGGGAATCACCAGGCATGGCGGCCCGGCGGCATGAAGTGCCGGGCTCTGCCCGGTGGCATGAAGTGCCGGCCAGCGGCCGGCACTACCGCGGGGTCAGGCGGGCCAGAGCGCGCGGATGGCGGCGATGCCCTGGGCGCCGTGTCGGCGGGCCTGTTCGATGTCGTCCGGGTGCAGGCCACCCAGCGCATACAGCGGCAGCGAGACCTGCTCGCGCAGGGCTTCAAATGCGTCCCAGCCCAGCGGCGTGCCGCCAGGATGGCTGGCGCTGGGCTGGACCGGGCCGAGCACGGCGAAGTCGCAGCCCAGCCGTTGCGCGGCCTGCAGCTGTTCCAGGTCATGGCAGGAGGCGGCCACCAGCTGGTCGGCCGGCAGCGGGCGGGTGTCCAGCTGCAGCAGCTGTTCACTGCCCAGGTGCACGCCCACGCCCAGCCGCTGGGCCAGGTCGATGTCGCGGTTGAGCAGCCACTGCACGCGGCCACGGTGGGTCTGGATGGCCTGTTCGGCCAGCGCCACCCGCGCCGGGCTGGCGGGGGTGCGCAACTGGATCCGGCTGACCCCTGCGGCCAGTGCCTGGGCCAGGCGCTGGTGCCAGTCGTGGTGGGCCTGGGCGTGGTCAGCCTCGGGCTCGGGGGTGATCAGGTAGCGGTCGGGCTGGCGCAGCGCGGCCACCACCGGCAGGTCGGCCGGCGGCATCGAATAGCGCGACAGCTTGTCCGGGGTCACCCAGGTGATGGCCTGGCCCTCACGCCCGCGTGGGCTGCCCTTCCAGCTGCTGATCCGGCGTACTTCCAGCCGCAGCCGCTTGTCGGGGTAGATCTGCGGCACGTCCATGATCCACTCGCCCACCTCCGCTTCGATCCCCAGCTCCTCGCGCAGTTCGCGCACCAGCGCCTGCTCGGAGCTTTCGCCGGGCTCGCGCTTGCCGCCGGGAAACTCCCAGAGGCCGCCCATGTCGCGGTCTTCGGTACGGCGGTTGAGCAGGATGCGGCCGCGGGCGTCGGTGATGACGCCGGCCACGACGTGGATCGATCGTTTGGGGGATGGCATGGGGGGAGCATGCCCAATACCGCGGTGCTGGCGCAATCCCGGAAAGCATCGGCCGGTGCCAGGCCGAGGTGCAGCCACGCATGGCGTGGCTCTACCCCAGATAGCAGACGCCCCGCACTTGGCGGGGCGTCCGGGGGTCAGGTGAGCTGACCGTGGCAGTGCTTGTACTTCTTGCCACTGCCGCAGGGGCACGGGTCGTTGCGGCCCACCTTGGGCTCGTCGCGGTTGACCTGGGCCACGCCGTTCTGCGCCGCTTCCACCTCTGCTGCCTCTTCGTCGGCGCTGTAGCTGCCGGCGTCCTGGTGCTGGAACTGCGACTGCATCAGGCGCGCCTGGGCCTGCTGGCGTTCGGCCTGCTCCAGCGCTTCCACTTCTTCTTCGCTGCGGATGCGCACGCGCGCCAGCAGGGTCACCACTTCGCGCTTGACGTTCTCGAGCATTTCCGAGAACAGCTCGAAGGCTTCCTTCTTGTATTCCTGCTTGGGCTGCTTCTGCGCGTAACCGCGCAGGTAGATGCCCTGGCGCAGGTAATCCATGCGTGCCAGGTGCTCCTTCCAGCTCTGGTCGAGCACGGTCAGCATCACGTGCTTTTCCAGCGCGCGCATGGTGTCTTCGCCCACGCCGGTTTCCTTCTCGGCGAAGTGCGCATCAATGCGCGCCTGCACCTTCTCGGCGATGGCTTCGGCGTCCAGTTCTTCGTGCAGCTTGACCAGCCCCACCACGTCCATCTGCACGCCGAGGTCGGCGGCCAGGGTGGCTTCCAGGCCCGGCAGGTCCCATTGCTCGTCGATCGAGTTCGGCGGCACGAAACGGGCCACGATGTCGTAGATCACGTCGCCGCGGATGCCGTCCACGTTGTCCTTCACCGACTCGGCGTCCAGCAGCTCGTCGCGCTGGGCGTAGATCACCTTGCGCTGGTCGTTGTTGACGTCGTCGAAGTCGAGCAGGTTCTTGCGGATGTCGAAATTGTGCGCTTCCACCTTGCGCTGCGCCTTTTCGATCTGGCGGCTGACCAGGCGGTCTTCGATGACGTCGTCTTCCTTCATGCCCATCATGCGCATTGCCTTCTGGACCCAGTCCGAGGCGAAGATGCGCATCAGGTTGTCTTCCAGCGACAGGTAGAAACGGGACGAACCCGGATCACCCTGGCGGCCGGAACGACCGCGCAGCTGGTTATCGATACGGCGCGATTCGTGGCGTTCGGTGCCCACGATGTGCAGGCCGCCGGCGGCCTTGACCGCGTCATGGCGCTTCTGCCACTCGGCCTTGACCTGGGCGCGCTGTTCGTCGGTGGCGTCTTCGCCCAGCTCGTGCAGCTGCGCTTCCAGCGAACCGCCGAGCACGATGTCGGTACCGCGACCGGCCATGTTGGTGGCGATGGTCACCGCACCGGGCATGCCGGCGTTGGCGATGATGGTGGCTTCGCGGTCATGCTGCTTGGCGTTGAGCACTTCGTGGTGCACGCCGGCCTTGCGCAGGTGCTCGGACAGCATCTCCGAGGTTTCGATCGACGTGGTACCCACCAGCACCGGCTGGCCGCGCTCGTTGCAGGCCTGGATGTCGGCCAGCACGGCGTTGAACTTGCCGGTACGGTTGAGGAACACCTGGTCCGAACCGTCCTTGCGGATGGTCGGGCGGTTGGTCGGGATCACCACCACTTCCAGGTTGTAGATGCTCTGGAATTCGTAGGCTTCCGTATCGGCCGTACCGGTCATGCCGGACAGCTTCTTGTACATGCGGAACAGGTTCTGGAAGGTGATGCTGGCCAGCGTCTGGTTCTCGCGCTGGACCGGCACGCCTTCCTTCGCTTCCACCGCCTGGTGCAGGCCATCGGACCAGCGGCGGCCGGCCAGGGTACGACCGGTGAATTCGTCCACGATCACCACTTCACCGTCGCGCACGATGTAATCCACGTCGCGCTGGTAGATGGCATGCGCGCGCAGGGCGGCATTGAGGTGATGGACCACGGTCAGGTTCTGCGCCGCGTACAGGCCTTCGGTCTCGGCATTGAGGATGCCCGCTTCCACCAGCAGCGCCTCGGCGTGCTCCATGCCCGCTTCGGACAGGTGCACCTGCTTGCCCTTCTCGTCGACCCAGAAATCGCCTTCGCCGTCTTCGGCTTCCTGCTTGATCAGGCCCGGAACCACGCGGTTGACCCGGATGTACAGCTCCGGGGAATCGTCGGCCGGACCGGAGATGATCAGCGGGGTACGCGCTTCGTCGATCAGGATGGAGTCAACTTCGTCGACGATGGCGTAGTGCAGGCCGCGCTGGTAGCGGTCCGCGCGCGACAGCGCCATGTTGTCGCGCAGGTAGTCGAAACCGAATTCGTTGTTGGTGCCGTAGGTGATGTCGCTGGCATAGGCCTCGCGCTTGTCACCGTGCGGCATGCCCGGGTAGACCACGCCCACGCTCAGGCCCAGCCAGTTGTACAGCTTGCCCATCTGCGCCGAGTCGCGGCGGGCCAGGTAGTCGTTCACGGTGACCACGTGGACGCCCTTGCCTTCCAGCGCGTTCAGATAGACCGGCAGCGTGGCGACCAGGGTCTTGCCTTCACCGGTGCGCATTTCCGCGATCTTGCCCAGGTGCAGCACCATGCCGCCGATCAACTGCACGTCGTAGTGGCGCATGCCCAGCACGCGGCGGCTGGCCTCGCGGCAGACCGCGAACGCTTCCGGCAGCACCTTGTCCAGGGCTTCACCGTCAGCAATGCGCTGCTTGAACTCCGGGGTCTTGGCCTTGAGCTGCTCGTCGGAGAGCTTTTCGATTTCCGGCTCCAACGCATTGACCTTGGCGACGATGCGGTTGAGCTGGCGCAGCTGTCGTTCATTACGACTGCCGAAGACGCGGGTAAGCAGGCTGTTGATCATTGAAGGAACCGGTTGGAATGAGACGCCCCAACGGCCACGCCCTCCCCGGGGGATGCGTCGGCCGCAAACGAAACAGGGCGCACTGCGCCCTGTCTATGGCAATACCCATTGTAGCTTGGGTCGGCCGTCAGGGGTTTCAACCCCGTGGCGGTAGTGCCGGCCGCTGGCCGGAAGCCGCATTCGGCCACCTCGAAGGCGTGCCGGCCAGCGGCCGGCACCACCCGACCGGTTCAGCCGCGCGAAACGCGGCCGACCGGGGTATTGCCGCCGTCACCGAGGAACTTGCGCGGGTTGACCACCTGGCCACGCTCCCACACCTCGAAGTGCACGTGGGCACCGGTGGAACGGCCGGTGGAACCGGCTTTGGCCACTTCCTGGCCGGCCCGCACCAGATCGCCCGGCTTCACCACCAGGCGCGAGTTGTGCGCGTAGCGGGTGACATAGCCGTTGCCGTGGTCCACATCGACCACGTTGCCGTACCCGCCCTTCACGCCGGCAAAGCTGACCACGCCGTCGGCCACCGACATCACCGGGTCACCGACCTTGGCGTGGAAGTCCATGCCCTTGTGGGTAGCCGCACCGCGACCGAACGGATCGCTGCGGGTGCCGAAGTTGGAGGTGATGTAGGTGTTGCGGATGGGCATGCGGCCAGGCACCGCGTTCTGTTCGAGCTGGTGGTCGAACATCAGCGACTCCATCACCGACAACTGGCGGCCTGAAGCAGCAAAGCGCTGCTCCAGCACCTGTAAGTCGGCGTTGACCGCGCTGACCGGGATGTCCTGGGTCGGGCCGGGCTCGCCTTCACCGAGGCCGGGGGTCTCGTTGAAGTCGAATTCGCCGTCTTCCAGCTTGCCCATCTGGGTCAGCCGTTCGCCCAGGGCGTTGAGACGGGTGGCCTGCGCCTGCAGTTCACCCATCCGCGCTGCCAGCGCGTTCACCTGGGTCTGGGCGTCTTTCTGGGCCTGCGCCAGCTCGCGTTCCTGCTGGGCGACCTTGGCGTGGAGCCGGGAATCATTGAACATGCTGCCGCCGATGCCGGCACCGAAGCCGATCAGGCAGCCAACCCCCAGCACGCTGCCCAGCAGGGCCCGGGGTGAATCTTCGAAGTAGAAACGCAAACGCGCCAGGGGCGTCTTGGCCTTTCCTTCACGCGTTTTGATTACGATCTTTTTGAATGCCATCAGTGAGTTTTCATGTCTGAGCCGAAATCCAGTGCGCGATCCCCATCCACGCCGAAGCCGGCGCTGGATGCGGTGATGGCGGACAAAGCCGGTAACCCGCTGCGCCGAGCCTTGTGGCTGGACGCACTGGACCGTCAATTGCGCCCCCATTTACCGCCTGCACTGGCCACCCGTTGCCGGCTGGCGAATGTAAACGGCGAGCACCTCGTTTTTCTCGTCGATTCCCCCGTGTGGCACGCCAAGCTGAGGCTTGCCGAAGCACAGTTGATCGACGCGGCCCGGTCCATCGGGCTGAAGGTCACCAAGGTGACCGTCAAAACTGCGGCTGCCCCTCCTCCACGCTCCCCAGCGATCGATAACAGGAATGGCCCCCACGCAGTTTCAGCCGCCACGCACAAAGGGCTACGCGACGCGTTGGCCTGCCTGAAGGATCTGGATTTCACCAAATCCTGAAGACATCGGGGCATCCGTCCCCTTCCCCGACGCGTCACGAGCACGTGAACTTGTCAGGGAACCGGCCAGCATCGTAGCCGTGGAACGTCGCCCAGTCGTTAGTCTTTTATTAAAATTGCGTTAAATTCAGCAAGAACCTCGATCAGGTTCACAATTCCGTGACCTGTGCACGTCCACGGTTCATTGACATCAAGATCACCCCGCGGTGATCCCGAAAACGCAAAACGGCGCCCTGGGCGCCGTCTGTTTTTCAATGAAATCAATGCGATACCCGGCCGGCAGAGCCACCCCATGGGTGGCTGCCACGTAAGGCCCGGATCAGGCGTAAGCCGGCACCCCATAAACCACCGGAGCCGTAGCGGCCGCGGCGTCATAGCTCACCCACTCCCACGCCGTGGCGTCGGCCATCAGCGCGCGCACCAGCTTGTTGTTGAGCGCATGGCCGGACTTGAAGCCTTCGTAGGCCCCCAGCACCTGGCCACCGGCCAGGTACAGGTCGCCGATGGCGTCGAGGATCTTGTGCCGCACGAACTCGTCGGCGTAGCGCAGGCCGTCGTCGTTGAGCACGCGGAATTCGTCGAGCACGATGGCATTGTCCATCGAACCGCCCAGGCCCAGGTTGCGCTCGCGCATGTACTCCAGGTCACGCATGAACCCGAAGGTGCGCGCGCGGGAGATTTCCTTGGTGTAGGCGGCCGTGGAGAACTCGATCTCGGCGCGCGACTGCTTGGCCGGGATCATCGGGTGATCGAACTGGATGGTGAAACCGAGCTTGTAGCCCTCGTAGGGCTCGAAGCGGGCGACCTTGTCGCCTTCGGTCACTTCCACCGTCTTGAGAATGCGGATGAAGCGCTTGGGGGCGTCCTGCTCGGCGATGCCCGCCGATTGCAGCAGGAACACGAACGGCCCGGAGGAACCATCCATGATCGGCAGTTCGGCCGAGGACAGCTCCACGATGATGTTGTCCACGCCCAGGCCGGCCAGTGCCGACATGAGGTGTTCGACGGTCTGGATCTTGGCCTCGTGGTAGGTCAGCCCGGTGCACAGGGTGACTTCGGTGACCAGGTCCGCGCGCGCGGGCACTTCCACGACCGGCTCCAGATCGACCCGACGGAACACGATGCCATGGTTGACCGGGGCCGGGCGCAGGGTCATGTAGACCTTGTCACCGCTGTGCAGGCCAACGCCGGTGGCGCGGATCGTGTTCTTGAGGGTGCGTTGCGGAATCATGGGGAGCAGGACCGGGAGAGCGCGCAGTCAGCGCGACGGTGACAAACAAGAATAACACGCAGTACCACCACCCCTTTCTGAACCGAAAGACGGGCGGCAGACTGCCGGGCCACTCCGGGCCCGGCAGCAAGGGACATGGAGGCGCCTACCGGGGAGGACAAGGCCCCGGCATGCAATCCTCAGTCCGCCTGGCGGCGCAGGAACGCCGGGATGTCCAGGTAATCGTTGGGCAGTTCAGCAGCCGCCGGGCCGGACGACGACGGGGCCGACGACGCCGGGGTGTCGGCGCTCGGACGACGCAGGCCCATGCCCATGCCCATCCCGCCCACCGCCTTGGAGACCGCATCGCCGCCGGTGTCGAACTCGCCGAACTCCGGCTGGCCGGTGGTGGCGTTGCGGACCAGCTTGATCGGCGCGCGCTCGCCCGGACGCTGGGTCTTGGACGCCACGACACGGTTCAGGCCGGTGGCCACCACGGTCACGCGGACTTCGTCCTGCATGTCCGGGTCCAGCACCGTACCGACCACCACGGTGGCATCTTCGGAGGCGAAGCCATCGATGGTGCGGCCGATCTCGTCGAACTCGGCCATGGTGAAGTCGGCGCCGGCGGTGATGTTGACCAGGATGCCGTTGGCACCGGCCAGGTTCACATCGTCCAGCAGCGGGTTCTGGATGGCCGCTTCAGCGGCGGCCTGGGCGCGGTCATCGCCGCGGGCGGTGCCGGTACCCATCATCGCCAGGCCCATTTCGGACATGACGGTGCGCACGTCGGCGAAGTCGACGTTGATCAGGCCCGGACGCACGATCAGGTCGGCGATGCCCTGCACGGCGCCCTGCAGCACGTCGTTGGCGGCACGGAAGGCCTGGATCATGGTGGCGTTGCGGCCCAGCACGGTGATCAGCTTTTCGTTCGGGATGGTGATCAGCGAATCGCAATGCTGGCTCAGTTCCTCGATGCCCTTCAGCGCCACCTGCATGCGGCGACGGCCTTCGAACGGGAACGGCTTGGTGACCACGGCGACGGTCAGGATGCCCATCTCCTTGGCCAGCTGTGCCACCACCGGTGCTGCACCGGTGCCGGTGCCGCCGCCCATGCCGGCGGTGATGAACACCATGTCCGCACCCTGCAGCGCGTCCATGATGCGCTCGCGGTCTTCCAGCGCGGCCTGGCGGCCGACTTCCGGGTTCGCGCCTGCGCCCAGGCCCTTGGTGACGTTGGTACCCAGCTGCAGCTGCAGCTTGGCACCGCAATTCTTGATGGCCTGCGAGTCGGTGTTGGCGGTGATGAATTCCACGCCGTCCACGCTGGTGCTGACCATGTGCGCCACGGCGTTACCGCCGCCGCCGCCCACGCCGATCACCTTGATCACCGCATTGGGTGCCATCTTTTCAATCAGTTCGAAATGCGCCATGTCCGTGTCCTCGTTGTATCCGCTTTCGGTGGCATGGGCGGTCAGGCCTCCTGCCTTTCGCGCGTCATGTTGCCGTTGCGGCTGTGTGGGTTGTGTGTTGCCGGTGCTGCCGTGTTGCGGTGGTGCGTTGCGTTGCAGTGGTGCCGGGGGTGCAGGTGATGCAGCCGACCAACGGTCGGCTCTACCGCGGGCCGCGTCAGAATTCGCCGCGGAACCAGGTCTTGAGTTTTTTGAACATGCTGCCCGCGCGCCCGGTGGGCAGCGACGGACGGCGCGGGTGTTCGATCTGGCTGCCCATCAGCAGCAGGCCAACGCCGGTGGCGTGCACCGGATTGCCCACCACTTCGCCCAGGCCGGTGACGTGCTGCGGAATGCCCACGCGCACCGGCATCTGCAGCATTTCCTCGGCCAGTTCGACCACGCCTTCCATCTTCGAGGCACCGCCGGTGAGCACCATGCCGGCGCGCACCAGTTCCTCGAAACCGGAGCGACGCAGTTCGGCCTGCACCATCTCGAAAATTTCTTCGTAGCGGCCCTGCACGGCCTGGGCGAGTGCGTGGCGCGGCATCCGGCGCGGCGGACGATCGCCGACGCTGGGTACCTGGATGCTTTCCTCGGCGGTGGCCAGCTGGGCCAGCGCGCAGGCATAACGCACCTTGATCTGCTCCGCTTCCGGGGTGGGCGTGCGCAGCATGTGGGCGATGTCGTTGGTGACGTGGTCACCGGCGATCGGCAGCGAAGCGGTGTGGCAGATGGCGCCCTGCACGAACACGGCCAGGTCGGTGGTGCCGGCGCCCATGTCGACCAGGACCACGCCCAGCTCGCGCTCGTCGGCGGTGAGCACCGCCACGCTGGAGGCCAGCGAGGACAGCACCAGGTCGTCCACCTGCAGGCCGCAGCGCTGCACGCACTTGCTGATGTTGGCCGCGGCCGACTGCGCGCACACCACCAGGTGCGCATGCACCTCCAGGCGCACGCCGGTCATGCCGACCGGGTTGCGGATGCCTTCCTGCGAATCGTCCAGCACGTACTCGCGCGGAATGGCGTGCAGGATCTTCTGGTCGGCCGGGATCGCCACCGCCTTGGCCGCGTCGAGTACCCGGTCCAGGTCGCCCCAGGTCACTTCACCGTCGCGGATCGGCACGATGCCGGGGGAGTTCTTGCACTGCACGTGGTTGCCCGAGATCGAGGCATACACCGAGCGGATCTCGCAGCCGGCCATCAGCTCGGCCTCTTCCACCGCGCGCTGGATCGACTGCACGGTGGATTCGATGTCCACCACCACGCCGCGCTTGAGCCCGCGCGATTCGTGCGAGCCGATGCCGATGACCTCGATCGGGTTGCCCGGCGAATACTCGCCGACCAGCGCCACCACCTTGGAGGTGCCGATATCCAGGCCAACGATCAGTGATTTGTCACCCTTGCGATTCATGTCCTGTCCTGCGCCGGCTTTGGCGCGGTTGCGGCCGGGGTACCCCAGCTCAGCGTGAAACCATTGGTATATCGGAGGTCGGCGCGTTCGATCGGCGCCGCCTGGTTGCTCAGCTGCGGCAGCACGCGCACGAAACGCTGCAGGCGCGAACGTGCGTCATCGCGGCCCACCACCACTTCGGTGCCATTGCTGAGCAGCAGCGACCAGCTGCCACGCGCGTCCATGCTGACCCGCTTGACGTCCACCCCGGCCGGCGCGAACAGCGCCCGTGCATCGTTGTAGAGCGCCACCACTTCCTCGGTCTGGCTGTCCGGGCCATCCAGGTCGGGCAGTGCCAGGTCCTGCAGCTTCTTGGGCGTGGCGAAGAGCTTGCCCTGCTCGGACAGCAGGCGGTCGTTGCCCCAGCGCGCAAACGGCTTGTGCTCGACCAGGCTGATTTCCAGCACGTCGGGCCACTGCTTGCGCACCTGCGCGCTTTCCACCCACGGCAGCTGCTCGATGGCGTCCTGCGCGTCCTGCAGCTTGACCGCGAAGAACCCGGCCTTGGCGTACGGCAGTACCACCTGCTGCAGCTGTTCGGCGGGCACCCGCTTGAACTCGGCGTGCACGCGCAGCTTGGCCAACGGCCAGCGTTCGGCACCGACCCAGCCGTTGAGCACCGCCACCACGGGCAGCGCTACGACCGACAGGGCCAGCAACCAGACGAAGATGCGCAGCACCGCGTTCATGCGTGGGCACGCTCCCTGTCCAGGTCCTGCAGGTGGGTCGGCAGGGTCTGTTCCAGCACGCGCCAGACCAGTTCCTCAAAGCCGATGCCGGCCTGCGCGGCGGCCTTGGGCACCAGCGAATGACTGGTCATGCCCGGCGCGGTGTTCACTTCCAGCAGGTAGAAGCGGCCGCTGTCGCGGTCGCGCATGACATCCACCCGGCCCCAGCCGTGGCAGCCGGCAGCCTGGAAGGCGGCCAGCGCGATGCGGCGGATCTCGGCTTCGTCATCGCCGTCCAGGCCGGGGCACAGGTACTGGGTGTCCTCGGCGATGTACTTGGCGTTGTAGTCGTACCACTGGCCCTTGGGCACGATGCGGATCGACGGCAGCGCCTGGTCGCCCAGGATCGCCACGGTAAGCTCATCGCCCACCACCATCTGTTCCATCAGCAGCTGGCCGTCGTAGCGCGCGGCCAGGGCCACGGCGTCGTCCAGGCCGGCGTCATCGCTGACCCGGCTGATGCCCACGCTGGAGCCTTCATTGGCCGGCTTGACCACCACCGGCAGGCCCAGCTCTGCGGCGGCGGCGTGCACTTCCACGCCCTCCACCAGCTTGACGTAGCGCGGCGTGGGCAGGCCCAGCGACAACCACACCTGCTTGGTGCGGATCTTGTCCATGCTCAGCGCCGAGCCGAGCACCTTGGAGCCGGTGTACGGCACGCCGAAGGCGTCCATCAGCCCCTGCACGATGCCGTCCTCACCGCCGCCGTTGTGGCCGTGCAGGATGTTGAAGACGCGGTCGAAACGCTTTTCGACCAGTGCCAGCGCCAGCGCCGGGATGCCGTCCACGGCCACCGCGTCGACGCCGCGCGCGCGCAGCGCGGCGATCACGTTGCGGCCCGAATCCAGCGACACCTCGCGTTCGCTGGAGGTGCCGCCCAGCAGCACCGCGACGCGGCCGAACACGGCCGGGTCGGTGACGCGCAGCGACGGGAAGAAGATCGGGTTCATGCCGCCGGGGTCTCCGTGAAGCCTTCGGTTGCGATCAGCTGGGCCACGTGGCCGATATCGCCGGCGCCCATCAGCAACAACAGGTCACCGTCCTGCAGCACGTCGGGCAGCACGTGCGACAGCTCGGCGGTATGGCCGACCACGACCGGCTCGCTGCGGCCGCGCGCGCGGATGGCGCGCGCCAGCGAACGCGAGTCGGCGCCCGGGATCGGCGCTTCGCCGGCCGGATAGACCTCGCTCAGCACCAGCGCATCCACTTCGGACAGAACCGCGGCAAAGGCATCGAACTGGTCGCGGGTACGGCTGTAGCGGTGCGGCTGGAACGCCACCACCAGGCGCTGGTCCGGCCAGCCGCCACGGGCAGCGGCAAACACCGCGGCCAGCTCGCGCGGGTGGTGACCGTAGTCGTCGATCAGGCGCACCCGCGCACCGCTATGGGTGGTGACGATCCCCAGATCATTGAAGCGGCGGCCGATGCCGGCAAAGCTCTCCAGCGCGCGGGCGATGGCGTCCGGGGCGACGCCCAGCTGCCAGCCCACTGCGGCGGCGGCCAGCGCGTTGAGCACGTTGTGCGCACCCGGCAGGGCCAGCGTGACCGGGTAGCTGCTGCCTTCGGGCAGGCGCAGGGTGAAGCGCATGCGCGGGCCGTCCTGGACCACGTCCTCGGCGCGCACGTCGGCGTTGCTGCTCATGCCGTAGCTCATCACGTGGCGCGGGGTCTGCGCGGCCAGCGCGGCCACTTCCGGGTCATCGATGCACAGCACGGCCAGGCCGTAGAACGGCAGGCGCTGCAGGAATTCGGCGAAGGCGGCCTGGACCCGGGCGAAATCGTTGCCGTAGTTTTCCAGGTGGTCCGAATCGATGTTGGTGATCACCGAGACCAGCGGGTTCAGGCGCAGGAAGCTGCCATCGCTTTCGTCGGCTTCGGCCACCAGCCACTGGCCGCTGCCGAGCTTGGCGTTCGCGCCGGCCGCCAGCAGCTGGCCGCCGATCACGAAGGTCGGGTCCAGCCCGCCTTCGCTCAGCACCGCTGCGGTCAGGCTGGTGGTGGTGGTCTTGCCGTGCGTGCCGGCCACCGCGATGCCGCGGCGGAAGCGCATCAGCTCGGCCAGCATCGCCGCGCGTGGCATGATCGGAATGCGCTGGCTGCGCGCTTCCATCAGCTCGGGGTTGTCGTCGCGGATCGCGCTGGACACCACCACGCAATCGGTGCCCAGCACATTGGCGGCCGAATGGCCGCGCATCACGCGCGCGCCCAGGCTGGCCAGGCGGCGGGTGGCGGTGTTGTCGGCGTTGTCCGACCCGGACACTTCATAGCCCAGGGTCAGCATCACTTCGGCGATGCCGCTCATGCCGGTGCCGCCGATGCCGACGAAGTGCACGCGCGGGAAAGCGCGCACCAGGTCGTTGGTGTCGTGCAGGCGGCGGATCATGCGCGGCCCCGCGTCGGGCAGGCGCGTTGGCGCGTGGCGGTCTTCATTTGGATTCCTCGAGGATGATGTCGGCGATGCGCTCTGCGGCATCGACCTTGGCCAGGGCACGCGCGGCATTCGCCATCTGCATGCGACGGGCGGAATTTTCGGACAAATCGCGCAGCACGCCTTCCAGGTGCGTGGCCAGCGTTTCATCCTGCTTCAGCAATACGGCCGCGCCACGGTCGACCAGGTACTCCGCGTTGCGGGTCTGGTGGTCATCCACGGCAGCAGCGAAGGGCACCAGCACGCTGCCCACGCCGACTGCGCACAGCTCGGCCAGGGTCGAGGCGCCGGCACGGCACACCACCAGGTCGGCCCAGGCGAATGCCTCGGCCATGTCGGCGATGAACGCATCCACGCGCGCGGTGACACCGGCGGCCTGGTAGGCGCTGACGGCTTCGGCATGCAGCTTCTCGCCGCTCTGGTGGCGCACGTCGATGGCGACAGCGCTGCCCAGTGCGGCCAGCGCCTTCGGCACGGCGTTGTTGAGCACGCGCGCGCCCTGGCTGCCGCCGAGCACCAGCAGGCGCAGCGGCCCCTGGCGGTTGGCCAGGCGCACGTCGGGCGGCGCGATCGCGGCGATCTCGGCGCGTACCGGGTTGCCCACGGCCTCTTCGCGCTGGGCGAAGCTGCCCGGGAAGCCGGTCAGCACGCGGCGCGCGAAGCGCGACAGCACGCGGTTGGTCAGGCCCGGCGCGCGGTTCTGTTCGTGCACCAGCAGCGGCAGCCCGTGCAGGCGCGCGGCCAGGCCACCAGGACCGGACGCGAAGCCGCCAAAGGACACCACCGCACGCGGCTGGCGGTCGCGGATCAGGAAGCCGGCCGCGCGCACCGCGCGCAGCAGGCGGCCCGGCGCGCCGAGCAGGGCCAGCTTGCCCTTGCCGCGCAGGCCGCTGATGGCCAGCGTGTCGATGTGGATGTCGTGCTGCGGCACCAGGCGCGTTTCCATGCCGCCGTCGCTGCCCAGCCAGGTCACCGGAATGCCGCGCGCACGCAGCACCTTGGCCACGGCCAGGCCGGGGAAGATGTGGCCGCCGGTACCGCCGGCCATGATCATTACCGGGCGCTCGGAGGAAGCGGGTTGGGTGTTCATCCCATCCTCCCCAGGGTTGGTTCGATGCGCTGCTGCATGCGGCTGGTGCCACGCGAGGCGCTGTCACGCGGCAGGCCATCACGCGGGCTGCCGTCATGGGCCTTGGTGTCCTGCATGGCGGCGGCCACGGACGAGGCACTGGCGCCCCTGCCCGGCTCGGCGTCCATCGGTTCGTCGCCTTCGGCCGCGCCCATGCGCACCGCCTGGCGGCGCTCGGCGCGATCCAGTTCGTAGGACACGCGCAGCAGCAGTCCCATCGCCACGCAGGTCATCAGCACGCTGGAGCCACCGGAGGAAATCAGCGGCAGGGTCAGGCCCTTGGTCGGCAGGATGCCCAGGTTGACCCCGATCGAGACGAAGCTCTGCATGCTGATCCACAGGCCGATGCCGAAGGCGATGTAGCCGGAGAAGTGGCGCTTCATCTCCACGCAGCGCATGCCCAGCCAGAAGGTGCGACCCACCAGCAGTGCGTACAGCGCGATGATCAGGCAGGTGCCGATGAACCCCAGCTCCTCGGCGGTGACCGAGAAGATGAAGTCGGTATGCGCTTCGGGCAGGTAGTACAGCTTCTGCACCGAGTTGCCCAGGCCCACGCCGGTCCACTCGCCGCGGCCCACGGCCATCAGCGCGTTGGACAGCTGGTAGCCGTCGCCCTGCTGGTCGGCCCACGGGTCCAGGAAGGAGGTGATGCGGCGCATGCGGTAGGGCTCGATGATCGCCAGTGCGCTCATGCCCACCATGCCGATGATCACCGGCATGGACATGCGCGGCATGTTGACCCCGCCCAGCACCAGCATGCCGGCGGTGATGGCCAGCAGCAGCGTGGACGAACCGAAGTCGGGCTGCAGCAGCAGCAGCACCACCAGCGCGCCGGCTACGCCGAGCGGCTTGAGCATCGCCGGCCAGGTGGCGTTGACCTCGTCGCGGAAGCGCACCAGGTAGCTGGACAGCCACACGATGTAGAGCACCTTGACCGCTTCGACGGTCTGGAACTTGGAGATACCCAGGTTGATCCAGCGCCGGGCGCCGTTGACGCTGCTGCCCAGGCCGGGCACGAACACCACCACCAGCAGCGCGAAGCAGCCCAGCAGCAGCACCTGGTTGTACTGCTCGATGCTCTTGAGCTCGGTGCGCATGGCGATGCCCGCCAGCACGATGCCGATGGCCAGGAAGATCAGGTGGCGGTTGAGGTAGTAGAACGGACTGCTCATCAAGGCGATCGAGCTCGACGCGACCATCACCACGCCCAGCCCGGTGAGCGCGATGATCGCGCCCAGCAGCCACTTGTCGAAGTGGCCTCCGATGGCTTCAAGGCGGGTTGCCTGGCGCGACAGGTCGTTCATCAGCGGACCTTCAACGTGGCCAGGCCGATCAGCACCAGCACCACCGAGATGATCCAGAAGCGCACGATCACGCGCGGCTCGGGCCAGCCCTTCAGCTCGAAGTGGTGGTGGATGGGCGCCATCTTGAACACGCGCTTGCCGGTCAGCTTGAACGAAGCGACCTGGATCATCACCGACAGCGTTTCGATCACGAACACGCCGCCCATGATCACCAGCACCAGCTCCTGGCGGGTGATCACCGCGATGGTGCCCAGCACCGCACCCAGCGCCAGGGCGCCGATGTCGCCCATGAACACCATGGCCGGGTAGGTGTTGAACCACAGGAAGCCCAGGCCTGCACCGGCAATGGCCGCGCAGATGATGACCAGTTCACCGGCCCCGGGAATCTGCGGAATCTGCAGGTAGTTGGAGAACACCACGTTGCCCGACGCATAGGCGAACACGCCCAGCGCGCAGGCCACCAGCACGGTCGGCATGATCGCCAGGCCGTCCAGACCGTCGGTCAGGTTGACCGCGTTGGAGAAGCCGACGATCCAGAAGTAGGCAATGGCCACGAAGCTGATCCCGGCCAGCGGCAGCGCCACCGACTTGAACATCGGGATGTAGAAGGTCAGCGCGGCCGGCACGTCGGCGGTGTAGAACAGGAACAGACCGGCGGCCAGGCCGAAAATGGACTGCAGCAGGTACTTCCAGCGCGACTTCAGGCCGTTCGGGTCGCGCCGCACGATCTTGATCCAGTCGTCGTACCAGCCGATGGCGCCGAAGCACAGCATCACCGCCAGCACCACCCACACGTAGCGGTTGCGCAGGTCGGCCCACAGCAGCACCGACAAGGTGATGGTGAGCAGGATCAGCGAGCCGCCCATGGTCGGCGTGCCGGCCTTGGAGAAGTGGGTCTGCGGGCCGTCGGTACGGATCGGCTGGCCGCCCTTGAACTGGGCCAGCTTGCGGATCATCGCCGGGCCCAGCCACAGCGACAGGAACAGCGCGGTCAGCGCGGCAAGAATGCCGCGCAGCGTCAGATAGCCGAACAGCCCGAACAGGCTCTCCAATTGCTGCAACCATCGGGCCAGTTCAAGCAACATGGGGGGTTTCCTCTCCTCGCGCCAACAGCGCTTTCACAATTTTGTCCATGGCGCTGCCGCGCGAGCCCTTGACCAGGCAGCGCACGCCAGCATGCAGGTCGGAGGCAAGCACGGCGGCCAGCGTGTCGTGGTCCTGGAAGTGCCGGCCGCCGTCGCCGAAGGCGCTCGATGCGGCGGCGCTCAGCGGCCCCAGCGTGTACAGGCGCTTGATCCCGGCATCGCGTGCGCGGCGACCGGCCTGGGCATGCAGCGCCTGGCCGTCCGGGCCCAGTTCGCGCATGTCGCCCAGCACCAGCCAGCCTTCGTCCTTGCCGCCGGCCAGCGCGTCGATCGCCGCGGCCAGCGAGCCGGGATTGGCGTTGTAACTGTCATCGATCAGCACCGCGCCGTTGGGCAGCTGGTGCGCAACCTGGCGGCCCGGCACCGGTTCGGCGCGGGCCAGGCCCAGCGCGATCTGGTCCAGGCCGATGCCGGCGGCCAGCGCCAGCGAGGCGGCGGCCAGCGCGTTGCTGATGTTGTGGCGACCCGGCAGGGCCAGCGCGATTTCCACCTGGTGCTCCATCGCATCCTGCGACCGCACCACTTGCGCATCCATGCGCGGCGCGGGCTTCACCGTGAGCAGGAACTGGCTGCCGGTGGCGCTCGGTCGGATGGCCAGCGCACTCACGTCGGCGCTGTGGTCCAGGCCGTAGCGCAGCACGCGGCAGCGCGGCGGCTGGCCCACGATGTGCTGCTCGAACCAGATGCCGAAGGCATCGTCGGCGTTGATCACCGCCACGCCATCGGCCGGCAGCGCCGCGTAGATCGCACCCTTGGTGGTGGCCACGCCCTGCAGGCTGCCCATCCGCTCCAGGTGGGCCGGGGCGATGTTGTTCACCAGCGCGTACCGCGGGCGCACGATGTCGGTCAGGTAGGCAATGTCGCCCGGCTTGCCGGCGCCCATCTCGTAGACGGCGAAATCGGCGTCTTCGGGGGCATCCAGCACCGCCAGCGGCAGGCCGATCTCGTTGTTGAGATTGCCCGGGTTGGCGTACACCACCTTGTGTTCTTCGCGTGCCACCTGCTGCAGGATCGCCAGCAGCAGCGTCTTGACGCTGGTCTTGCCGTTGCTGCCGGTGATGGCGAACACACCGGCGGCACGGTCGCGCTGCATGCCATGGGCGATGCGGCCCAGCGCGTGCTGGGTGTCGGCCACCAGGATCTGCGGCAGCGCCACGTCCAGCAGGCGCTCGACCAGCATCGCCGAAGCACCGCGCGCGACGGCATCGGCGGCGAAGTCATGGCCGTCGAAGCGGTCGCCACGCAGCGCCACGTACAGGCTGCCCGGGGCGAGCGTGCGGGTGTCCTTGCTGATGGCGTCGATGGCGGTGTCGTCGCCATGGATCTCGCCACCGGCCCAATGTGCGATCAGCGACAGCGGGGTGCGCTTCATTCTGCGACCTCCTGCGCGGCACGCGCGGCCAGCACGCGGCCGGCCACCTCGGTGTCGTCGAAGGCGTGCCGGATACCGTGCACTTCCTGGTAGGGCTCGTGGCCCTTGCCGGCAATCAGCACGATGTCGCCGGCACCGGCCAGGCCGATCGCGGTGGCGATGGCGGCGGCGCGGTCGCGCTGCACGTGGGCGGCGGCGGGATTGGCCAGCCCGGCCACGATGTCGGCCACGATCACGTCGCCGTCTTCGCCGCGCGGGTTGTCGTCGGTGACGATCACCACGTTGGCGCCGCGCTCGGCAATGGCGGCCATCTGCGGCCGCTTGCCGGTGTCACGCTCGCCGCCGCAGCCGAACACGCAGACCAGGCGCCCGGCCAGGTGATCGTGCAGGCTGGCCAGCGCCTGTTCCAGCGCGTCGGGGGTGTGGGCGTAGTCGACCACCACGGTGGGCAGGCCGTGTTCGCCGCCGAGCCGGTTCATGCGCCCGGCAATCGGCTGCAGCTGCGACAGCAGCGCGGCGATCGCGGCCGGTGCATGGTCCAGCGCATACAGTGCGCCAGCCACGGCCAGCAGGTTGTCCACGTTGAAGCGGCCCAGCAGCGGCGACTGCACCGGGTAGCGCGCACCATCGACCACCAGGTCGAAGGCGATGCCGCGGCCGTCCAGCATCAGCGAATCAGCGCGCAGGGTGGCCTGCTGTGCGCCGCGCGAGCTCAGCCCGATCTGGCGTACCGAGGCACCGACAGTGCGCAGCAGTTCGCTGCCGAAGCTGTCGTCCAGGTTGACCACCGCGGCCTTGAGGCCATCGCGGTGGAACAGCTTGGCCTTGGCCGCGCCGTACTGCGCCATGTCGCCGTGGTAATCGAGATGATCGCGGGTGAGGTTGGTGAACACCGCCACGTCGTAGTGCACGGCATCCACGCGGCCCTGGTCCAGCGCGTGCGAGCTGACTTCCATCGCCACCGCGCGCGCGCCGTCGTCGCGCAGCTGCGCGAGCACTTCATGCATCTGCAGCACCAGCGGCGTGGTGAAGCCGGTTGGCACCACGTGGCCATACAGACCCACGCCCAGGGTGCCGATACTGCCACTGGCGGTGCCGAGCAGGTGCCAGGCCTGGGCCAGCAGCTGCACGGTGGAGGTTTTGCCGTTGGTGCCGGTCACGCCCACCATCGTCATCGCGCGCGACGGATGGCCGTGGAACTGGTCGGCCATCGCGCCCATGCGCGTACGCAGGCCGGGCACGGCGATGGCGTCGGCCGGGGCCGGCAGCTCGGCCGGTGCCGGCGGCTCGAACAGGATCGCGCCGGCGCCATTGGCCTGCGCCTGTGCGACGAAGCCCAGGCCATGCGCGCCGAAGCCGGCGATCGCCACGAAGGCATTGCCCGGGCGCACGGCGCGGCTGTCCAGCACCAGGCCGGTAATGGACGGGTCGTGGCTCAGCGCCACATCGGGGATCAACTGCGAAAGCAACATCGTCTGGCTCATTGGGTGCCTCCCTGCGCGGGCGGCACCGTGGCGTGCGCGCTGGGCAGCGCGGCATCGAATTCGGCGGCGGCATCCGGGGCGATCACCGTTTCCGGCGGCGGCACCGGCAACGACGAGGTGGTATGCCCCAGCTTTCCGGACTGCTGCGCCGCCAGCCACGACTCGATGTCGTCCGGCGGCACGTCCATCAGGCGCAGCGCGCCTTCCATCACGTTGTGGAACACCGGCGCGGACACCAGGCCGCCGTAGTACTTGCCGGCCTGCGGGTCGTTGATCACGATCACCGTGGCAAAGCGCGGGTTGGTCGCCGGCACCACGCCGGCGAACAGCGCGTTGTAATGCCCGCGCTCGTAACCGCCGGGGCCCGCCTTGCGCGCGGTACCGGTCTTGCCGGCCACGTGGTAACCCAGCACCGCCGCCTGCTTGGCGCCGCCCTGGGTGACCACCGTTTCCATCATCGCCACCACATCCTTGGCAATGTTGGGGTCGATGATCTGCTTGCCTTCGTTGCGCTGGCCCTTGACGAAGGTCGGCGCGATCAGACGGCCGCCGTTGCCCAGCGCCGAATACGCGGTGGCGATCTGCAGCGGCGTGACATTCAGACCATAGCCGTAGGACATGGTGGTCTTGGTGGCACCGTCCCAGCGGCCAGGCCGCTTCAGCACGCCGGCCGACTCACCGGGAAAACCGCTGTGCGGGGACACGCCATAGCCGAAGCTGTGGACGTGGTCGTAGAACACCTGGTCGGGCATCTTGGCGGCGATCTTGGCCGCGCCGATGTTCGAACTGCGGGTGATCACGCCGGTGACATTGAGCACGCCGTTGTTGCGCGGCACGTCCTTGATGGTGAACCGGCCCACGGCCATGTAGCCCGGGTTGGTATCCACCGTGGTGTCCTTGGTGACCACGCCGGACTGCAGCGCCGAGGCGATGGTCAACGGCTTCATGGTCGAGCCGGGCTCGACCAGGTCGGTCACCGCGCGGTTGCGGCGGGTGTCCGGGGCAGCGCCGCCGACCGAATTGGGGTTGTAGGTAGGCAGGTTGACCATGGCCAGGATCTCGCCGGTGGCCACGTCCATGATCACCATCGAACCGCCGGCCGCCTTGTTGGCGATCAGCGCGTTGCGCAGTTCCTTGAAGGCCAGGAACTGGATGCGGCGGTCGATGCTGAGGGTGAGGTCCTTGCCCGGCTCGGCGGCGCGCAGCAGATCGCTCTCCACCGTGTCGCCCTTGCGGTTGCGGATCACCCGCTTGGCGCCGGCCTTGCCGCGCAGCCATTCGTCGAAGGCCAGCTCCAGCCCTTCCTGGCCGCGGTCGTCGATGTTGGTGAAGCCCAGCACGTGCGCCATCGCCTCACCCTGCGGGTAGAAGCGGCGGAACTCGCGCTGCGAGGCCACGCCCGGGATCTTCAGCGCCACCACTTTCTCCGCGTCGTCCGGGTTGATCCGGCGGCGCAGGTACATGAATTCCTTGTCCGACTTCTGCGACAGCTTGGAGGTCAGCTCATCCAGCGGCATGCCCAGCGCGGTGGCCAGCTCCGGAATGCGGTCGGGCGCGCGCAGCAGTTCCTGCGGGTTGACCCAGATCGAGGCGACCGGGGTGGACACCGCCACCGGCTCGCCGTTGCGGTCGGTGATCATGCCGCGCGAGGTGTTGATCGGCAGCTCGCGCAGGTACCGGGCTTCGCCCTGGCGCTGGTAGAAATCGCTGTTGATGATCTGCACGTAGGCGGCACGGCCGACCAGCGAGACCGAGCACAGCCCAAGCGCCAGACCCACCCACTTCAGGCGCTGGCGCAGGTTGAAACTGTTGCGGGTGCGGTTGCGACCGGATTTATTCATGGCCGGATCACCACCACGTCCGCCGCTTCCGGGAACTTCATGCCCAGCTTCTCGCGGGCCACCCGGTCAACCCGGGTGGCCTCGGCCAGGGTCGCCTGCTCCAGCTGCAGGCGGCCGAATTCAATGTTGAGCTCATCACGCGCACGCTCGACCTTGGACAGCTCGATGAAGGTCTGGCGGTGGCGGTGGCGCATGAACACCACCCCGATCGCCGAGGCGACGGTGCAGGCCAGCAGCACGATGAGCAGCAGGCGACTCACCCGGCCACCTCGCGCTTTTCGGCGACGCGCAGCACGGCGCTGCGCGAGCGCGGGTTGACCGCCAGCTCGTCGTCCTCGGCCTTGATGGCGCCGCCGTGCAGGTCCAGGGTCGGCACGAACGCGGCCAGCTCGGGCAGCCGGCGATTGCTCGGCGGGGCCTTGGCGTGGCGGTTCATGAACTGCTTGACGATGCGGTCTTCCAGCGAATGGAAGCTGATCACCGCCAGCCGGCCACCGGGCTTGAGCCGCGCCATCGCCGCGTCCAGGCCCGCCTCAAGGTCGGCCAGTTCACGGTTGATGTGGATGCGGATGGCCTGGAAGCTGCGCGTGGCCGGGTGGATCTTGTCCTTGCCACGCGGCATCACCGAGGCGATCAGCTCGGCCAGTTCGGCGGTGCGGGTGAAGGGCTGCTTGTCGCGGCGGGCCACGATGGCCTTGGCGATGCGGCGGCCCTGGCGCTCTTCGCCGTAGGTCCACAGCACGTCCATCAGCTCGCGTTCTTCAACACGGTTGAGCCACTGCGCCGCGCTTTCGCCGCTGTCCGGGTCCATGCGCATGTCCAGCGGGCCGTCCTTGCCGAAGCTGAAACCACGCTCGGCCACGTCCAGCTGCGGCGAGGACACGCCCAGGTCGAACAGCACCCCGTCCAGGCCGTCGGCGGTGGCGTCCCAGTGCAGCAGGTCGGCGAAGCTGCCCCGGAAGATCGAGACGCGCGGGTCCGGCGCGAAATCGCGCTCGGCTACCGCAATCGCTTCAGGATCCTTGTCCATGACCAGCAGCCGGCCTCCGGGACCGAGTTGCTCGAGCACGCCGCGGGCGTGACCGCCACGACCAAACGTGCCATCGAGATACGTACCGTTTTCGATCACCCTCAGGCCGTCCAGGACCTGTGTGTACAGAACCGGCAGGTGCCCCGCCGGCGACTGCGACACCGGAAGGTGACCGGTCTGCGCTGCTCCGCGCATCCGGGCACCCCGGCTCACAACTTCAGGTCGAGCAACCCATCGCCCAGATCCCCGTCAGACAACGTCTGCTGGATCAACGCGCGATGTGCCTGCTCGCTCCACAATTCAAATTTGTCGCCCATGCCGAGCAGAACCGCCTTCTTTTCAATGCCAACGGCACCGCGGTGGCTGGCAGGAATACTGATGCGGCCGTTGCCGTCCAGCTCCAGATGCGCGGCCGAACCGACCAGCTTCTGTTGCAGCAGACGCACGACGCGCTGTGTGTTGGGTTTGGCCATGACGTCGTCGCGGACCCGTTCCCACTCGGTTTCGGCATACAGCCACAGGCAGCCGGACTCGAAGGGGTTGTAGGTCAGGACCAGGCGGTTGTTGCTCACACGCGCGACAAGGTCACGATGCGCGGTGGGAACCGCCATGCGTCCTTTATCGTCAACCGTGATGGCCGTCTCGCCCTGAAACACGACGCGTGCACCTTTCCTTCGCCCGGATGAAACATTGAACCACGAAAAACCACAAAAAACCCGGTTTTGCCTCTGTTGCCCACCTTAGCAGTGCCGATTGGGTTGTCAACAACTTTGCGAGCGGGAAATCACTTTGAACATCAAGGGCTTGCAGCAATGTTTAGAGACTTGTTCAAGGCTTATCCACAAGTTGCTGTTTCGTCTCATTTTTTGAGATTGGGGCGAAGTTCAGGCCCGTGTAGAGGGCGTGAAACATAGGCGCGTATTCATGCCAACACCCGTCGCCATTGGCCTGGCCTTGCGCAAACCCGGCACAATGCCGGCCATGTGCCTGCTTGCCCTTGCCTGGAAGACCCACCCCCGCTGGCAGCTGCTGATGGCCGGCAACCGCGACGAGTTCCACGCCCGCCCCACCGCCGCGCTGGCGGCCTGGCCGGCGCCCGACCACGGGCTGCTGGCCGGACGCGACCTGCGCTCGGGCGGCACCTGGGCCGGGGTCGGACCCGGCGGCCGCATGGCGGTGGTGACCAACGTGCGCGACCCGCTGGCCCGCCAGACCGGCCCCTCCCGCGGCGCACTGGTGGCCGACTACCTGCGTGACACCGCCCCGGCCGCCCGCTTCGCCGATGCGCTGGCCGCCCGCGCCGCCACCTTCGCCCCGTTCAATCTGCTGCTGGCCGACCGCGACAGCTGCGAGTTCCTGGGCAACCACCCGGCGGGCCGGCAGGCGTTGGCGCCCGGCGTGCACGGCATGTCCAACGGGCCGCTGGATGCGCCGTGGCCCAAGACCGCGCGCTTGAACGCCGCCGTGCAGGGCTGGATCGCCAGCGGCAGCGACGACCTGGCCCCACTGTGGGCGGCGCTGGCCGATGAAACCCGGGCCGACGACAGCGCCCTGCCCGACACCGGCATCGGCCTGGAACGCGAGCGCTGGCTGAGCGCGGCGTTCATCCGCAGCCCCGAGTACGGCACCCGCGCCAGCACGATCATCGCGCTGGATGCCGACGGCGAGGGCTTCATCCACGAGCGCCGGTTCGGGCCGGACGGCAGCTGCATCGGCGAGACGCGGCTGGCGGCAAGGGCGCAGATCGGCGCACTTTGACGTTGCCAAGCCGATCTTCAGGGACCGGGCATTGCGGCACTTCAGCCACAAGCAAGGGTGTTCACGAAAGTTTAACGCCGCTGCGACAGAA
The DNA here is from genome assembly GCF_059758695.1 of Stenotrophomonas sp. GQ19. Classification (NCBI taxonomy): domain Bacteria; kingdom Pseudomonadati; phylum Pseudomonadota; class Gammaproteobacteria; order Lysobacterales; family Lysobacteraceae; genus Stenotrophomonas; species Stenotrophomonas sp. GQ19. The sequence continues at coordinate 119,240 of NZ_JCAXES010000010.1, forward strand.
GGCATTCCCGACCCCTCGGTCCCGATGGAGCCGGTTCTGTGAAGGATGCCGGCCCGACTCCGCCTCCAAGGCGCCTTGACCCGACGCGCTGCGTGCCGAGGATGGCGGGGCGGCGCCGTTGCCGCTTCTCCACTCGGTACGGAGCTTCCATGCGACGACGCATCCTCCTTCTTCTGATCAGCCACCTGGTTGTGCTTGGCGTGGGCTTCGGCCTGGGCGTGTACTTCCTGCCGATCCTGACCGCCCCCGACGATCCGCCGGTGCAGCAGGTACAGGCCGCGATGGAGCAGGCCCGCTACCACGCCAGCCTCCACCGCGACCAGAAGGGCAGCGATGCGCTGCACTGGGCCGATGGCGCGCTGAGCGTGAGCGCCACCCAGGTCGCGTTCACCGGCAAGATCGCCCCGGGCCCGGATTACAAGGTGTACCTGACCCGCGAGTTCGTCGACACCAAGGCCGGGTTTGAACGGATCAAGGCCGATGCGGTTCGCATTGGCGAGGTGAAGACGTTCAACCGCTTCCTGGTCGAGGTGCCAGCGGGCGTGGATGTCGAGGAATTCACCACCGTGGTGGTGTGGTGCGAGCGCTTCGCGCAGTTCATCTCGGCCGGGCAATACCGAACGCCGGGGTGATCGCCCGCCCTCCGCACGCCGGGATGTGGGACAATGCGCGCGGCGGAGTCGGCCAGACAGTCGCGTCATCCCTTGCGGATGCCGAGGAAAGTCCGGGCTCCATAGGGCAAGGTGCCAGGTAACGCCTGGGCGGCGCAAGCCGACGGAAAGTGCAACAGAAAGATACCGCCTACGTTTCCTTCGGGAAGCCGGTAAGGGTGAAATGGTGCGGTAAGAGCGCACCGCGAGTCTGGCAACAGACCGGCACGGCAAACCCCACCTGGAGCAAGACCAAATAGGGACCTAATGGCGTGGCCCGCGTCGGGTCCGGGTAGGTTGCTTGAGCGCTGCGGTGACGTAGCGCCTAGAGGAATGACTGTCCACGACAAAACCCGGCTTATCGGCCGGCTCCGCCCTTTCATTGCAATGCCGAAGGTAGAGCCAGCCCATGGGTGGCTGCCTTACGTTCCGGCATCGCGTGCAGCCACCCATGGGGTGGCTCTACCTTCTTTGGCATCGCGTGCAGCCACCCGTGGGGTGGCTCTACCTTTTTTGGCATCGCGTGCAGCCACCCGTGGGGTGGCTCTACCGGCCGATCAACCGCCGTAGAGGGCTTTTCTGGGGGCGCCGGTGAGTTCGGCGGCGAGCTTGGCTGCCGTGGATGGCGGGAGGTGTTCGCTGAGTTTGGCGTACAGGCGGCGGCCGGCGGCCAGCTGGGCCTGCTCGTCGTCGGCGGCGCCCTGCACCATCACCACGAACTCGCCCTTGCGCTGGTTGTCGTCGGCTTCCACCTGCTGCAGCAGCGAAGCCAAGGTGCCGTCGAGCACGGTTTCAAACAGCTTGGTCAGTTCGCGCGCCAGCACCGCCGGGCGCTCGGCGCCGAAGGTGGCCACCATGTCGGCCAGCGATTCGGTGATGCGGTGCGAGGATTCGTAGAACACCAGCGTGCGGGTTTCCGCGGCCAGGCCCTGCAGGCGCTCGCGGCGGCCCGAGGCCTTGGCCGGCAGGAAGCCTTCAAAGGTGAAGCGGTCGCTGGGCAGGCCAGCCACGCTCAACGCGGCAATGGCCGCGCAGGCGCCCGGCACCGGGCTGACCCGGATGCCGGCCTCGCGGGCGGCGCGCACCAGGCGGTAGCCCGGGTCACTCACCAGCGGGGTGCCCGCGTCGCTCACCAGCGCCAGCGACTCGCCGGCCTGCAGCCGGGCCACGATGCGCTGCGCCAACGCTTCTTCATTGTGGTCGTGCAGGGCTACCAGCGGTTGCTGGATGCCGAAGTGGGCCAGCAACTGGCCGCTGCGGCGGGTGTCTTCGGCGCAGATCGCCGCCACCGAGCGCAGCACGTCCTGCGCCCGCGGTGTCAGGTCGGCCAGGTTGCCGATCGGGGTGGCAACGACATACAGCGTGGGGACAGCACTCATCGCAACGGCACTCGTGGGTCAAGGGTAGAATCGTACCGTTCCCCGGCCACGGCCGCTGCCCCCATCGAATGGACCTGATCATGAACAAGCCCGTCGCACGGATCTCCGCCCTGTCGTTGTCGCTGCTGCTGCTTGCCGGCTGCGCCACGACGAGCCTGACCAGCGCGCCCGAATCGCCGGCGCAGGCCCAGGCGTTGGCATTGATCGATCAAGGCAAACCGCGCGATGCCGCCGTGCAGCTGGAAGCGCTGGCCAACACCCTCAAGGGCGCCGCCCGCGCGGCCGCACTGGCCGACGCCGCGTTCGCCTGGCACGAAGCCGGCGACACCGCCCGCGCACGCACCCTGCTGGCACAGATCACCCCGCGCCAGCTCAACGGTGCCAGCCTGCAGCGCTACCACCTCACCAGTGCCGAACTGGCGCTGGCCGACAAGCAGCCGGCGCAGGCCCTGGCGCTGCTGAAGGAATCGGCCGACAACGTCGCCCCGCCGTTGCGCACCCGCTGGCAGCTGGCCCGCGCCAACGCGCTGCAGGCCACCGGCGACCTGTTCGGTGCCGCGCAGGAGCGCGCCCGCGCGCATGCCGCGCTCACCGGCCAGGCCCGCATCGACAACCAGCAGGCCATCGCCAGCGTGCTGGGCACGCTCGACGATGCCACCCTGCGCGCCCGTGCCGCCGCGCTGCCGGCCAACGAGCCGCTGTACAACTTCGCCGGCCGCGCCCTGATCGCGCGTGGCCTGCCGCTGCCGCGTCCGTTCGATCGCGAACAGGCCCTGCAGTTCGACACCAGCAAGCGCCCGCCGGCCATGAGCGATGGCTACCGCCCGCCGGTAAAGATGGCCGTGCTGCTGCCGCTCAGCGGCCGCCTGGCCACGGCCGCGCAGCCGGTGCGCGACGGCCTGCTCAGTGGCTACTACGGTGAAAGCCGCCGCCGCCCGGACATTCAGTTCATCGATACCGCCGGCACCGCCGCCGGTGCCGTGGCGGCCTACGACAAGGCGGTCAATGCCGGGGTCGATTTCGTGGTCGGTCCGCTCGGCCGCGACGAAGTGGACGCGGTGTTCGGCCGCGCCCAGCTGCCGGTGCCGGTGCTGGCGCTGAACCGCGGCAAGAGCAGCCCGCCGGCCGGCAGCGCCGGTTTCTCGCTGGCCCCGGAAGACGACGGCATCATCGCCGCCGAATACCTGCGTGGCCGCGAGCGCAGCAAGGTGCTGGTGGTGCACAGCAATGACGACAACGGCCGCCGTGCCGCCGCCGCGTTCCGCGAGCGCTTCGCCCAGCGTGGCGGCCAGGTGGTGGCCAGCATCGGCGTGGGCGAGACCGTGGGTAACATCGACGCGCAGATCCGCAACGCCGGCGCCGTCGATGGCGTGCTGCTGGCGGTGAAGGCCCCGCAGGCGCGCGCGCTGGCCCCGCAGCTGGCACTGGCCGGCGCCGGTGGCGCCACCCGCGTGGGCACCTCGCAGCTGACCGTGGGCGCCGGCAAGGCCGAAGAAGACATGGCCCTGGACGGCATCGTGTACCCCAACGAAGCATGGAACGTGCGTGGCGTGCCGGGCCTGCCGTCGGCCAGCACCGCCGGGCAGATTCTGCCCACGGCGCGTGGCGCGGCCGGCCGCCTGTTCGCGTTCGGCTTCGATGCGTGGAAGATCAGCGCCTACCTGGACAAGATGGCCAACGAAGGCGGCCTGCCCGGCGCCACCGGCACGCTGTTCCTGGACAGCAACGGCAACGTGCTGCGCGTGCCGGCCTGGTCGACCTTCAGCGGCGGCCGGCCGATGCCGATCGCCAGCGCCAACTAAGCCCCATGCCAACCGCGCGGGCACAGCGGGGCGCGGCGGTGGAAGCTGCCGCGCAGGCGTACCTGTGCAACGCCGGGTTGCAGCCGATCAGCGCCAACGCGCGCTATCGCGGCGGTGAACTGGACTTGGTCATGCGCGACGGCGACACCACGGTGTTCGTGGAAGTGCGCTACCGCTCGAGTGCCGGGTTTGGCGGCGGCGCGGCATCGGTGGACCTGCGCAAACGGCGCAAGCTGGTGCTGGCCGCGCAGCTGTTTCTGTCGTCTCACCCGGCCCTGGCGACGCGGCCTTGCCGGTTCGATGTGATCGATGCCTGGGGGGAACCGCCGCAGTTGAACTGGCTGCGCGATGCATTCCGGCTGGAGGATTGCTGATGGATCGGTGGGATGTGGATGATTCCGGCATGGCGTGCAGCCGGGCAGAGCCCGGCTCTACGCGGCGGTGGGGTGATTCCGGCATTGCCTTGCGCCGGCCAGCGGCCGGGGGCGTGGCGCATGCCTAGTGTGTTCACGCATGCGGCGATTCCGTTGGCGCTGTGGTGTGCGTCCGATCGCGGGCGCATCTCTGCGCCGTTGCTGGCCGCCGGCGTGGTCGCGGCGATGCTGCCCGACGCCGATGTGCTGGCCTTCGCGCTGCACATTCCCTATGCCGACAGCTTCGGCCACCGTGGGGCCAGTCATTCGATCGTGTTCGCTGCGGTGCTGGCCGTGCTCGCTGCCCTGCTGCATACGCGCCTGCGCGCCAGTGCAGTGCAGGCCGCCGCGTTCGTTGGCATCAGTGCGCTGTCGCACCCGCTGCTGGACGCGTTCACCTCCGGCGGGCTGGGTGTTGCCCTGTGGTGGCCATGGAGTGGCGAGCGGTTGTTCGCGCCGTGGCGCCCGATCCGTGTGTCGCCGTTCGCCGGGCAGTTCTTCAGCGCGCGCGGGCTGGCCACTGTTGTGTCTGAACTGCGTTGGGTGTGGTTGCCGCTGGCCGCCGCCGTGATCGGCTGGAGGCTGATCCAACGCGCCCCTGTGAATTCCCGGAACGCCTGATGTCGACCACCCCCGCCCTGCCCGCTGCCTTTCTGTCCACCGTACATGCCCTGCTGGGCGACGACGGCTGGCGCACCGATGACGCGGTGCTGGCCGCCCACGCGCAGGACAACTCCTGGCGCAGCCAGCTGCCGCTCGGCGTGGCGTTTCCGCGTGACCGCGAGCAGGTGGTGGCGCTGGTCCGCGCCTGCCGCACGCACCATGTCGCCCTGGTGGCACGCGGCGCGGGCACCGGCACCACCGGCGCGGCGGTGCCGGTCAATGGCAGCATCGTGCTGTCGTTCGCGCGCATGGCACGCATCCTCGACATCCAGCCCGGCAACCGCTGCGCGGTGGTCGAACCGGGTGTGCTCAACGGCGACCTGCAGCAGGCGCTGATGCCGCACGGCCTGTTCTGGGCACCGGACCCGTCCAGCGCCGACATCTGCAGCATCGGCGGCAACCTGGCGTGCAATGCCGGTGGTCCGCGCGCAGTGAAGTACGGCACCAGCCGCGACAACGTGCTCGGCTTGGTGGCGGTTACCGGCGCAGGCGACCTCATCCACTGCGGCGGCGCCTACACCAAGGACGCCACCGGCTACGACCTCACCCACCTGCTGGTGGGCAGCGAAGGCACGCTGGCGCTGATCGTGGAAGCCACACTGAAGCTCACCCCGCTGCCGGTCGCCCAGGCCGGGCTGCGCGTGTTGTACCGCGATGCCGATGCGGCCGCGGCGGCCGTGTCGCGGCTGATGGCGCAACCGGTGGTGCCCACGCGGCTGGAATTCATGGACGCACGCAGCCTGGAGCTGCTGCGTCGCAATGGCGCGGACGTGCCCGAGGCCGGCGCGATGCTGCTGGTGGAAGCCGACGGCGACCACGACACCCTGCCCTACCTGTTGCAGGCACTGGCCACCGCCGCGGAGGGTGACGGCATGATCGCGCTGGACGTGGCGATGGAAGGCGCCGCGCGCGAGAAACTGTGGGCCGCGCGCAAGGCGCTGTCGCCCGCGCTGCGCAGCATCGCGCCGGGCAAGATCAATGAAGACGTGGTGGTGCCGGTGTCGCGTATCCCCGACCTGGTGGCAGGGGTGCAGGCGCTGGCGCGCGACTACACGCTGACCATCGTCACCTTCGGCCATGCCGGCAACGGCAACCTGCACGTCAACATTCTGTACCACCCCGACGACGCCGACGAAAACGCACGCGCGCATGCCGCGCTGCCGAAGATTTTTGAACTGACCTTGGCACTCGGCGGCACGTTGTCCGGCGAGCACGGCATCGGGTTGGCCAAGCGCGATTTCATGGTCCAGGCCTTTTCACCGGCCACGCTGGCGGCGATGCGGGCGATCAAGCACGCGCTGGATCCGGACGGCATCCTCAATCCGGGCAAGGTGCTGCCGCCCGCATAAGGACCTGCGTTGATGTGGGCGATGAATCCCGCGCTGCGCGCGGCACACCCAGTTGTGCGACGCGTGCTGCGCTCAGGGGTTGGCGTCGAACACCACGGTCATGTCACCAGACCAGTGTGAGCCGGGCGTCCGCAGCATTTCCGTCACCGCCTCACGTTCGGCGGTGAAGCGCAGCGTCGAACGCCGCTGCATCAGGTAACCGTCCGGGGTGAAGCGCGGTGCTTGTGCATCGTTCGACGACAGCGCGGTGAACTGCGCCGGACGGCCGTCGCGGAGGTTGGTCATGCCGGGCAGCGTCACGTCGACATCCACCGGCACCACCACGTCATCCGCGTGGTTGCGGATGCCACAGCCGGTGCCCGCCGGATGCTCGCACAGCAGCTTCATGCTGAAGTCCATCGAGGTCGTCAGATGGAAGGGCAGTTCCTGACGCAAGCGCGCGGGCGGCAGCCCATGGTCGATCCAGCGCGACCAGCCCCCCTCTGGTGCCAGCTGTACGCTTGGCGAGTCGGCCGGAAACTGTACCCTGAAGTCGTGGACCACGTTCAGCAGCAACTGCAACGTCAGTTCGGAATCCGAATAGTCGCCCTGGCCCAGATCAATCTGCTGCCCATTGCCCACGGTGTAGGTGACACTGCCGGTGTACTGGCCATCCTGCGCCTGCAGCGGGTTGGGTGTTTCAAGGTAATAGCCGATGGAAAAGGTCAACCGCGCCATGCGATCGGTCGCCGCTCTGGGGGAGCGGACGCAGACGACATTGTTTTCCGCAACGTCCCAGGCGTATCGATAGAGGGTATTTGAACCAACACCTATTCGACCCCGACAGCCGCCGCTTGCGGCGCCATAGCTGCCGGGGCTAGAGCCGTCATTGCCCACGTTCCATTGCAGGCCCACGAGGAACAGCCGGATCCGCGCCTTCAGCTCGTGATTGTTCGCGTTGCGGACGGTCACATCCTGCCAGTTCCCATCGGCCGCCAGGTACCATTTCTCGCGTGGATCAGTGCCCCCCCCGAACAGACGCCGCTGGACTACGCTCATCCCGGTGTTGATCGTGAAATCACCGGGCCTGCACAAGGCCGGATGCGACGCACAGAAACCGGACTGGGGCGTTGTATTGACGAACCGGTTATGCGTGGGGTCCAGTGCAGAGGGACGGAATTCGGCGGTGATGTTCAACTCGGCCGCTTGCGCGGGCACAAGCACGCCCATCATCAGCGCCAGCAGCCACACGATGGGCCCGCATGCGCCGGAGCCGGCGGTGGAGCGTTCAATAGCGATCACAGGATCTCCTTGGGAATCGGTTCACGGGCCCGCCAGCGGGCTCGGGCACCCAATGCTGCCCACCATCAGCACATCGCCCTCGCGAGGGTGCTGCGCTTCTTCCATGGTCAGCACGCAGCTGACCAGACTCGGGTAACGCAGCTCCACGACCGGCGCACGTGCGCTCAGTTCCAGGGTGAAGAAGCCATCTTCCTGGCTGACGCTGCGCCCGGCGTGGTTGATCACCTGCACGCCGCGTACGCCGTTGCCATCGGCATCCAGTACCTGGCCCATGACAGTGAAGGTGCGCAGCACGTCCACCGTGGCATGCATGACGCCGCCCTTGTTGAGGTGGTAGCTGAGCGTGGCCGGCTGCAGGGTGGCTGCCGGCGCATGGCGGCCCTCGAAATCGAACTGGATATGGCCGGCCCGATAGGCGGTGGCGGGGACGAAGTTGCGGCCCGGCCGCAGCACGACGCCACCGCCGTGGTTGTCATCGGCGCGGAGTGCGACATCCGGGTAGTCACTGCGCACATCTACGATGACGCCGGTATCCACGCCGCCACTGCGACCCCGGCCGAGCATCGCCGCGTGCCCGGCCCCCAGCACCAGCGTACTGTCGAGGTTGGCAGTGCCACTGAACCTGCCGCTGTCGGCCTCCCGGTACACCTGCACGTCGCCTTCCAGCAACGGGTTCTGCAGATGGGCGCCGGCACCGGCACCGATGCCACCGCGCTCGGCGCTGACCGTGCCGTTCACGCTCTGCACAAGCGCCCCATCCACACGCTGGGTGGCCGTCGCAGTCGCGTAGGTCTCGCGCTGGCCGCCGTCGCCGGTGCGGCTGCCCAGGCTACCGCTGTAGCTGCGGCGATCACTGCCCAACGACACACTGAGGGTCAGATCGATCCCGCGCTGGCGGCGATACTGGGTGTAGCGGCTGCCGGGGCGGTCGTAGGCCGAGATCCGCCAGTTGACGTCGTGCTTGCCGAACAGGGTTTCGCGGCGACCGTACGACACGTCGATGCCGGTGCCGCGGGTGAATCCCGAACTGCGTGCCACGCGCAGGTTGGCGTTGTCGCGATGGCTGAAACGGTGGGTGATGGACACGGCCGAGGTGTCCTGCCAACCGCCCCGGGTCTCCCACTGCGGCGCTGCACCCGCGCCAGGCACGACGCGCTGACGTTGTTCGGCCCAGCTGCGCGCGTGGTTGGCTACCACCGATCCGCTGCGATAGCGATACAGCGCCTGCAGATCGACCCCGCGCCCGGCATCGCGGGAGGTGTAGAAGTTGGTGTAGGTATTCAAGCGATCGCTGGCCTGCCAGTCCATCGACAGCCCCGCGGCGCGGCGCTCGCCGATCTGCTGCACGGTAACGCCGGCCACCGCGCGCGGATGCAGCAGGTAGTTGACTACGGCACCGGCGGCAACCTTGCCTTCCTGGGGTGCGCTTCCGCTGTCAAGCAGCCCGCGCTGCTGGCCGGCGAACGCGCTGTAGCGCCAGCGTCGCGTTGGATCGCGCCAGCGGCTGGGCTTGTGGATGGAGGCGGTTTCGCGTGACACCTCGCGGCCGTCTTCAAGCACGCGCAGTTCCACGTTGTAGATGCCGCCGGGCAGGCGTCGTGTATCGACTTCCTGGATACCCGGGGTGACCGCCTGGGTGGACAGCAGGTTGCCGTCGCGAAGGATCTCCACCACGCCTTCGCGGCTGGCGGTGACATATACCGGGTAGGCGCTGGCGCTGCGGGTGTCGGCCAGCAGCACATCCGATGAACCCAGCATCAGGCCCAGTGCCGTGTCGTTCTGCGTGCCGGGCGCGCGCGGCTGGCGGATGATGCCCTCGAAAGTGGGCAGGAAATAGCCGGCACGCACGAAGTGGTCACCCAGTTCGCGCTGTGCGTACAGCGCGCTCAGGTAGTGCTCGGTGCGATCCGGCTGCGCGTAGTACTGGTAGCTGCCTACCGTGCTCCAGTGGCCGATACTGCCATTCAGTTCGGCGCTGTAGCGTGCACTGGTCGGTTGGTCCTCGCCGGCGTACACGGCCAGGCTGTTGCGCACGATCAGGCCGTGGCTGCCGTGCGCAGGCAATGCAACATGGCGGGCGTCCTGCTGTGTCCCCGCCGGGGTCAGCAGGGTAAGCAATGAGTTGGCCAGGCTGTAGTGCAGCGCGGACAGTCCGCGGCAGTGTGGGCTGCATACGCCCAGCGCCATCGGCTCGGACAGCTGCTCGGCCCAGCGTGCACGTTCGGTCTGTGGCCAGGGGCTGTCATGGCTTTCGCCAAAGCCGATCAGCTGCATGCGGTTGTCTTCATGCAGCAGCACCTCGGCATCGCCGAGGTACTGCCCGTCGAGCTCCACCCGCACGGTCAGCGGGTTGCCGAACAGGTGGTCGCGGAACTCCGCCGGCATGCGCTCGCGCTGTTCCAGAAGGCTGGGCAGCTCACCCAGCGCCAGGCCCGCGGCCTGCGAGGACGCGGCAACGACCACGGCACCGATGGCGACGGTCAATCGAGCCAGGGGCAAGCGTACGCGATGGAGTCTGGGAAACACGGTGTTTACTCCGGCCTCCCTGCCGCATCCGTGGATGCGGCAGGGAGCACCTGCAGGGCTCACGGATCGGCGATATCGCTTTCGAAGATCATGTGGAACTGGCCGCCATAGCTGCCCTGCTTGTAGCCGTCGGCCGGCACCGTGGGGGCGATGGCAAAGGCCAGCGACTTGCCAGCGGCGGCCTGCGCTGCGTTGGCCACGGTGATCTTTGCGGCGGCGGTGTCCGGCACGGCCACGTTGTCCAGCTTCACCACCAGGTCCACGACATCGGCAGCGGAGGCCATCTGCGCCGGGGCCGACAGGTAGGCGGTGATGGCCGCCGGCGACTTGACGTTGATGACGCGACCGGTCAGTTCACCCAGCGTCTGGCGTGCGGTATCCCACGGCAGGTTCTGTGGCAGGCCTTCCCAGCCATCGGGCGTGGACACCTGCAGGCCGGCACTGTTGGGCACGTCGGCCGTTACGTTGACGGTGATCGACTTGGTTTCGGTGGCGGCGTGGCTGAGCGCCGGGGCCAGCAGCGCCGCCGCGGCGGCAGCCAGCGCGTACGTTTTCAGAGACATGGAGTTGCTCCAGGTAGTAGTGAATGGATACGAGATGCCAGGACACGGGCACAGCAACCCCGGCGGGTGCCTGGCGGACCCGGTGGGGCATGAACAGCGGGAGGAACGGAACGATCAGCGGCGCGAATCGATACTGCGCTGGCTGTCGCCCTCCTTCAGGTCGTAGCGGAGGAACTGGCTGTCGGCCCGCTGCAGCGCGTAGGAGCGCCCGGGGCGGACATGGACGATGATGCCGGGTGTGCAGGTGTCCGGGCTGGCACTCTCGCACTGGCGAAGGTTGTCCAGCACCACGGTGGCGTTGCCGTGGTTGTACACGCGGTCATCCTGCACGCGGGTGTCGTAGGTGGCGTGTTCCGGTGCGATGAACAGGATCGTGCCGTATCCGGTGAACATGCGAATGGACGCGCTCAGTTCCGCTGCTTCCCGCGCCTGTTCTTCGCTGAGCGAAAACTCCTCGGCGCTGGGTGCCACCGGGATGAAGCGCAAACGGTAGTAGCGTTCCTGGTCGCGTGCACCGCGATACACCAGGCGCGTGGCCTGTTGGCCGTTGCCGGCAATGATCAGGCGGCTGGGGCTGGCGATGACACCGTGCGCGGCAGGGTCGTTGCGTACCAGCGCCGCACCGTCCACCGGTGTTTCACTGGCCTTTCCGTCCGCATCGAAATGCATCTGGGTCACTTCCACGCGCACGTAGGCGGTTGCGTCACCGGTGTTGCGGATGCGTTTGAGCAGGTTGCTGTGGGTGGGTTCCAGGTAGTCGAACAGCACACCCACATTGATCTGGGGCGTTCGTGCATGGGCTGTGCTGGCGACAATGGCCAGCAGAAGAAAACAGAGGACGCGTTGCATGGCGAGCCCGTGGGGAGGCGAGTGGCTATTTCACAGGAATTTCACGTCACCATCCATGCAACATGTATCAAAAACGCGTAGCGGCGTGCAAATGCAATGATTCCGATAAAAATGGACGTTGCCATGCAACGTGCGGAGTGGCGCGTGCCTCAGGCTGCGTCTCCCGGCCGCCGGGGCCACCGTGTCCTGCCGTGCACGCCCCCAGCCTTCCCCACACAGCGCGCCGTAGAGCCGGGCTCTGCCCGGCTGCGCTTGAACATCCGCAGACAGCAGCCGGGCAGAGCCCGACGCTACGATGACGCACAAAGCAGTGAGGAGCCGGGCATTACCCGGCTCCTTTCTTTGTTACCAGCGCGCGCGCATGCCCAACTGACCCCCAACGTTGCGGTAATCGTAAGCACCCCGCTGCACGCTCATGCCGCCCCAGGCCGACCAGCGCTGGCCCAGCGTCAGCTCCGCACCCGCCTGCACTTCGTAGCGGTCACGCGGCACGTCGGCACCCAGCGTTTCGCCGTTGAATTCCAACGTACTGGCCCGCATGCCGCGCAGCCAGTTCACCGCCATGTACGGCTGCACGATGTTGCCGGCACGCATGTCATGGCCAAACACGCGATTTCATGGCGCAGGCCTTTTCACCGGCCACGCTGGAAGCGATGCGGGCGATCAAGCACGCGCTGGACCCCGATGGCATCCTCAACCCGGGCAAGGTGCTGCCGCCGGTGTGAACCTGCACGGCCGACCCCAGCGCGGCTCCCGCACCTACCCGCTATGGCAGCACCATGTCGCGGCGGCGCGCCTTCATCGGTAGGTCGCTGTCAGCACCGCCTCGCCAATGATCGTCCCGGGTTGCAGGGCATCGGCCGTGCGCCTGTAGCGCGCGGTGAAGGGAACGTCCTGGCTGCCCTTGCTGGACCAGCCGTGCTGCCAACGCTGTCCGAACTGCACCGGGTTGCCTGCGCGCAGCATCTCCAGCCGCACGCCACCTGCGTCGGACCCGCCCGCAGGCGTCAGCAGGCTGCCAGCATTGCCGGCGTCGTTGGCATCGGTCAGCACCATCTCCACATCCACGTTTGCACTCGGGCAGGTCATGGCCACTGCCACCGCCTTTTCCCCTGCCGTACTGCCCGCAGCCGCCAGAAGATCGGCCGACACCGGATCCAGCGATTGCGAACTGTCGGCCAGCGTACAGGTCAGCGTGGGCACGTTCACCTCGAGGCTCACGTGGTGCTGGATGCTCTGCGAAGGATCGTTCTCGTCCCACGAGGTCGCCGTGCCCAGCGATGTCAACGGAATGCTCTCCATGGCCCCACCGCGGAAGAACAGCACGACGGCGAGGTTGACCGAGACCCCTTCAGTTGCGGGCGACACGAAGCCGGGATTGCGATGACGCCTGCCCACGGGCACCGAGTCTTGGCTGCGGCCACCGTTAGAGTCAACTGCGTCCACCAAATGCACGAAGCCGATCAGCGGCGAGCGCGGCCCAAGGCTATACACGCTGTAGGTCCTCCCGGCGTCCGTAATCTCTCGCTCGTACGTCAATCCGCTGAACGGCAGCTCAGTGAGAAACGCATTCTGCCCACTGTCGCACTGATACCCCCCCGTCACAAAGCCGCTGCTGACCACCGTCAATCGCCTGTCCGGCAGATCCAGGTTCGGCATCGTGAGGCTGACGGTGAGGTCCTGGTCGCCGGGAGCAAGCCGGATGCAGCCGGCAGAGGCTAGCGGGGAGAGTGACAACAGCGCCACCACCAGCGCGGCGCCGTTGCGGACGCGCCGCTTGGCACAAGCTGTCGGCTGACGGACACTGGCAGCGCTCATCAGTCGTAGGCCGCCGTCACCGTGATCTCGGTCTGCACCGCGCCGGCGGTCAGCCCCCCCAGCACCGGCAGGTAGTAGCCGGCGCGCAGCGCATAGCTGGCGGTCGCACCGGTGACCGGCACCACGATGCCGCTGTCGCCGCGCTTCAGGTACGTGGTGCCCGTTGCACCGGCCAACAATGCGACCGACACGCCATCGGCGGGACCGGTACTGGCGGTGTTCTTCCAGCGCTCGGCATCGCCATCGGCGGCGGTGCCGTCGAACGACAGCGTGGCCCGGGTGACGCCTACGCAGCCCGCGAAGTTGAGTGCCCCGGCCTTGACCTGGTTGTCGCCCTGGACAAGATCGTTGGCCCTGACCGGATCCAATGTGATCGCAGGCGCTGTCAGCGTGCAGGTGCCGGGCAGTACGCGGCCGTTGATGGTCAGCGTGGCGGTGTCTGCGAATGCCGATGGCGCGCTGGCAATCAATGCGCCCCACACGGCCAGGTGGGCGACGGAACGGATGGGAAGCGAACGGAACATACGGAAACCTCGTGGGTGCGTGGAAGACATCAGCGGTGGGACACATCGGGAGTGGTCATGCCGGTCTGACTGGCGTCAGCAGATGCGGACAACACATCCCTGTCACCGGCTTCCGGCACGGCCAGCGCCGCGCGCAGCCCGGGTGACAGGCGCGGCTGTGGCTGGCATATCGCCTGGGTCCAGGACAGGCCATAGGCGTCGGGTGCTTCGGGGCTGCGATACTCCAGCCGGCAGCGGTGCGGGCCATCGGGGTCGACGATCAGCGTGCCGCTGTCCTGCGCGCCGCGCAGCTGGATGACCCCGCCCTGCCCGACCGCGCCCATGGTGCGCCCGTCGTCGCCCTCCACCCGCGCCGCGAACGGCAGCGGCTGCCCAAGGGCGTCGGTGGCGTCGATGAACAACGTGCGCTCGCGGCGCGCGGTGAACGCCACCCGCACGATGCTGCCCGCGGTGGGCGCCACGCGCTGGGAGGTCTGCAGCAGCTCCACTTCCAGCGGCAGGCCGGACGGGTCCAGGTCGATCTGGTTCCAGCGATAGGGGCTGACATGCGGCAACAACGCGTAGCCATTGCCGGCCACACGGATCGGGTCGCCATAGCCCACTTTCGCCCCTTCGGCGCCCTCGGCCTGGACCAGCACGAAGCCCTCGCCCACCGCGGGACCGAAGTTGATGCCACCCGCGTGCAGCGCCACGCTGCCAGCCGCCCCCAGGTTGAGGCTGCGGTAGCGTTGGGCCTGGCTGTAGCCCGCGTTCAACGCAACGGTGCCGCCCTGGTAAGCAACATAGGTGTCAACGCTGCCCGACTCGGCGGCCGACCGGCTGGCCGTGGCGCTGTAGGTCAGTGCGCGGGATTCGCCCAGCGCACCTGCGACCCCCAGCTGAAGCTTGCCACCCTGGCCGGAATGGCCCACCTGGGTGGTCGCACGTGGCGCACTCGGGCTTCGCCCCAATGGCACGCCGAAGGTGAAGGTGTAGCGGGTGTCCTGGCGACCGTCACCGAGGCGATAACGCATTGCCGACAGGCTGTAGTTGGCGCGGCCCAACGTGCTCTGGAAGCCGAGCTGAAAGTCGTTCTGCCGCTGCGTGCTGTCCCAGTAAGCCACATGGCCGCCGCTGAGGTACACCGAGCTGCGCGCGCCAAGCCGCTGGGTGAAATTGACCTGGTAGCGCTGTCGCGCACGCGTGCTGTAGCCCCACGCATCGTCGTGCGCGCGCGCGGCATCGTTGAGGGTGAGGTAGCCGCGCGTGCTGTAGCGATAGGCGGCAAGACCGACGTTGGTGCCTGTTTGTGCAACGTAGCGCTGAAAGTTCAAGCGGATGCTGTTGCCGGTCACCGCATCGTCTCCGCGCAGACGCGCGCGCGAGTGGGTCACATCGGCACCGAAGGCGCCGATCGCGGTGTTGATGGCTGCACCGGCCAGCACCGACTGGTACGCCTCACCCGCCTGCGCACCGCCGAGCAGAGTCAGGCGGTTGCTGATGCCACGCGCGTAGGTGCCTTCGGCAAACCGCAGGGGCTCCACGTTGCCGCCGGCGTCGCGCAGCACGCCAGCCGTGGCACTGAAGCGGGAAGAGCCGACCCGCAGTGCCTGTGGCACCGCAGAAAAGCTGACCGAGAACCGCTGTTCGCGGCCGTCGGCTTCGGTCACGGTGACAACCAGGTCACCACCGAAGTTGGTCGGGTACAGGTCTTCGATCAGGAACGGACCCGGCGCGACGTTGGCCTCGTGGATGATGTTGCCGTTCTGGTGAATGCGCACCACTGCATTGCCTTCGGCGATGCCGCGTACCGCCGGTGCATAGCCGCGCAGTGAATCGGGCAGCATGCGCTCGTCGGTGGCCATGCGCACGCCGGTGAACGCCACGCTGTCGAACAGTTCGCCACCGGTATTGCCCTGTCCGAGCAGCAGCTGGCTGTTCCAGTCTGGCAGGTCGCGTTGCAGGTGGCTGCTGATCACGTCGTGATGGGTACCGCGCTCGCCTTGGTTCACCGATGCACGATGGCGCAACCGCCACGCGCCCAGGTTGAGGCCGGCACGCAGGCCCAGGTAGCGGTTGTCGCGCCCATCGCTGCGGTGCTGGTTGAAACTGTAGTCAATGAACCCGGCGTTGATGCCGCGGTCGCGCTGCGCCGGGGCGACATACCCGCGCGCATGCTGTGCCTGGGCGGCCTGCGGCACGCTGATATCCAGCTGCAGGCTGCTGCTGTCGAAGGCCACGGTTGCGCCTTCAACCAGTGCCGGCAGATCCATACAGGTGGCGTCCTGCGCTGCCAATGCGTCCAGATAGGCCGGCTTCAACGACAGATGGCCTACCAGCTCGGCGGGCAGACAGGCCGTGGCGATGTGCGGGTCACTGGACGCGACGAAGGAGATGTCGCGTGCCAGCAGAAACTGGCCATTGACGTTCACTTCCACCGCGTAGTCACCGGCGGGCAGTGGATTGCCATTGGCATAGCGTGACATGTCGATGGCGTCGCCACCGAGCAGGAAGCCCTCGCTGAACTCGATGGCCGGCGCGGGCGCTGCCCATGCAGGTGCGGTCAACACCAGTGCAATGGCTGCCGACAGGGTGCGAAGCGGGGCGGAAACAGACAGGTGCATGGCAATGCCCGGCTGAACCCGGACGTCGTGCAATGGGGAGAAGTGGGAGGCTAGGCCTGCGATGCCACCCAGGCCATGCAACTTATTGCAAACGATGGGCGACGCAACTTGTCCTAGCCCAACCGGTTGAACACGTCGAAATGCCTGGTCCGGCCGTGCGACATGCAGAAACGTCGCCTTCGGAATGATTTCAAAGCCATCGTCGCCCAGGGTCTTTTGCAACTTCTTGCATGTCCGCAGTACCGGGTATCGCAGACACTGCCGCCGTTCGCCTCTGGGTGACGCCCTTTCCATCAACACGAGATACCTTCATGAATCCGAAGATCCGCCTGCTTGCACTGTCGCTGCTGGCCGCCGTCGCTGCTCCTGCCTTCGCCGAGAATCTGGAAATCACCGGTGAACTGCTCACCTCCACCTGTGCCGTGCAATCCACCGGCGGCACGATCACCGTGGCGATGGGTCAGGTCGACCTCGCATCGGTGAACGCTGCAACGCGGGCGGGCCAGAAGAATTTCAGCATCAGCCTGGATTGCACCGGTTCGGGCGCCTCGCAGGACGTGGGCGTACGCTTCGGCGGTACGCCGGATGGCAGCACCGGCAATCTGAAATTGACTGCGGCGTCCACCGCGCGCCAGGTCGGCGTCGCGCTGTATGACGCCGCCGGCGTCCAGCAGAAGATCGGTGAGGACCCCACCCAGTGGGTGACCATCGCCGCCAATGGCAGCGGCCAGCTTGACTACTCCGCGTGGTACGCGTCGCCGGGACAGGATGCTACGGCCGGCATCGCCAATGCATCCGGTGACTTCGTGGTGCTTTACCGCTGAGCCGCCCCGGGATGGCTGGCGTCACCGCTGGTCATCCCTTCCATCGAGAGGTGACATATGAAACCCCGTGCATCGACTGGGGCCTTCGCGCTGGCCGTCTTCCTGGCGTCCCTGCCCGCGTCGGCAGCGGTAACCCTGCAGGGCACCCGCATTGTCCATGACGCCCAGAAAGGCCGCGACGTCACGATCAAGGCCAGCAATACCGGCGGGCAACCGGCAATGACCCAGGTCTGGATCGACGATGGTGACAGCCAGGCGCGTCCAGAGAACGTGCGAACCCCCTTCCGGCTGACGCCAGCCGAGCCGCGCCTGCTGAATGCCCACCAGGGCCAGGCCTACCGCATTACGTATGCGCCGCGTCCGTCGGAACCGGCGCTGCCGACCGACCGCGAATCGGTGTTCTATTTCAACCTGCTGGATATCCCACCCAAACCGGCCGATGCCGCGGGCAAGAACCTGCTGCAGTTCGCGGTGCGCACGCGGGTGAAGCTGTTCCACCGGCCTGCGGGTCTGCCAGGAGCAGCGCGTGATGCCGCTGCAGCACTGGTATGGTCCAGTGCAGACAATGCGTTGCAGGTCACCAACCCCACTGCCTACCACGTGACGCTGAGCACGCTGACGCTGGCTGACGGCCGCAAGGTGGACGTGGACATGATCGCCCCGGGCCAGCAGGTGCGCTATGCGCTGCCGACGGGTGCATCGATGCCGAACCAGGTGACGTTCCAGTGGCTGGATGATTACGGCACCCCGCGCGACCAACAGGCCACTGTAGGCGCCCCGTAACACCCCGCATTGCGCGCCCTAGAGCCGGGCTCTGCCCGGCTGCTCAACTCACTCCGCGAAGTGCTGGTACCCGCCGGGGCCGGTTTCGCCTTCGCAGTGCACGCCCTGCCCTTCCACGATGCGGCCGATGCGGGTGAGCGGCAGGCGCAGCGATTCGGCCACGGCATGCAGCGCCTCGCGCTGGTCGGCGGCGGCGGTGAAGCACAGTTCGTAATCGTCGCCGCCGCGCAGGGCACACGCCCGCGCGGCATCGCGGCCAAGCACCGCACGCAGGGCCGGTGACAGCGGCACGGCGTCGGCATCCACCTCAGCACGCACGCCACTGCGCGTGGTGATGTGGCCCAGGTCGGCCAGCAGGCCGTCGGAGATATCCACCGCGGCATGCGCGAAGGCGCGCAGGCGCAGGCCCAGCGTCACCCGCGGGGTGGGCCGCAGCAGGCGCAGGCGCAGTGTTTCGTAGTCGCCCAGCACGGTGGCGGTGGCGATGTTCAACTCGCCGCGCTGCCACAACTGCAGCGCACCGGCGGCATCGCCGAGCGTGCCACTGACCCAGATGTCGTCGCCTACCTGGGCGCGGTCGCGGCGCAGCGCCTGGCCGCGTGCCACCTGCCCCATCGCCGTGACCGACAGCGACAGCGGGCCACGCGTGGTGTCGCCGCCGATCAGCGCAATGGCGTGTTCGTCGGCCAGTGCGAAGAAGCCGTCGGCGAAGGATTCGATCCAGTCCGGGTGCGCGTCGGGCAGCGACAGCGCCAGCGTGCACCAGGCCGGGCGTGCGCCCATGGCGGCCAGGTCGGACAGGTTGACCGCCAGGGTCTTCCAGCCGATGTCGAAGGGCATGGTCTCGGCCGGGAAATGCACGCCGCTGTTGAGCGTATCGGCGGTGACCACCAGCTGTTCGTTCGGTCGCGGCTGCAGCAGCGCGGCGTCATCGCCGATGCCGAGCACCACGTCGTCGCGCTCGGCGGTGCGGGCACGGATGCGGTCGATCAGGGCGAATTCGGCAAGGGACATGGGGCGCTCCCGCGGTTGTACGTGCCGCGCAATGCGCGGTGGGCGGTTGTACGTGCCGCGCTGCGCGCGGTTGTCGGTAGTGCCGGCCGCTGGCCGGCAACCTCAGCATCCCGGCGGTTGCCGGCCAGCGGCCGGCACTACCAGACGGGTCATTACCACCGGCGGGTCATCACCACCGGCGGGTCGTTGCCACCGGCGGGTCATTATCACCGGCGGGTCATTATCACCGGCGGGTCATTACCACCGGCGGGTCATTACCACCGGCGGGTCAGTGACCCGATTCGACCTTGCGCCATTCCACGGCCGCGCGGTCCAGCACGCCGTTGACGTAGGTGTGGCCATGCTCGGAGCCGAAGCGCTTGGCCGACTCGATGGCTTCGTTGATGACCACGCGGTACGGCACGTCCAGGCGGTAGCGCATTTCGAAGGCGGCCACGCGCAGCGCGGCGCGTTCGATGGCGTCCACTTCGTCGATGCTGCGATCCAGGTACGGGGTCAGTGCCTCGTCCAGGTCCTTGCGGTTGTCGAGCACGCCGTG
This sequence comes from Stenotrophomonas sp. GQ19, assembly GCF_059758695.1. NCBI lineage: Bacteria > Pseudomonadati > Pseudomonadota > Gammaproteobacteria > Lysobacterales > Lysobacteraceae > Stenotrophomonas > Stenotrophomonas sp. GQ19. Next base: position 138,819 of record NZ_JCAXES010000010.1, read on the forward strand.
GATCAGCGCTTCAAAATAGGCCAGGTCGGCGATTTCACGCGCCTGCTCGTGCGCGAACTGGGCAATCACGGTCTGCGCATTGCCACCGGAAATCTGCCACGCATAGATCGCCTGCAGGGCACGACGGCGCGCGCGCGAGCGCAGCACGGGGTCGATGCCATCACGGCGGACGGGTTTACCGGAGGGCTTGCCCGGGTTCGACTTGTTCACGGCAACTGCTCCAGAAGATTGACCATTTCCAACGCCGTCAGTGCGGCTTCCTCACCCTTGTTGCCATGGCTGCCGCCGGCACGGGCCTCGGCATCCTCGGCGCGTTCCACGGCGAGCACGCCATTGAGCACCGGCACGCCGAAATCCAGCTGCACGCGCATCAGGCCTTCGGCGCAGCCATCGGCCACGTGTTCGTAGTGGCGGGTGTCGCCGCGGATCACACAGCCCAGGGCGATGATCGCGGCATGTTCATGCGCGGCGGCCAGGCGGGCGGCCACCAGCGGCAGTTCCCATGCGCCGGGCACACGGATCACGTCGATGGCGGCTTCGTCGATGCCGTTGCCGGCCAGGCTCTGCCGCGCGCCAGCGACCAGGACGTCGGTGATGCGGGCATTCCAGCGGCTGGCGAGGATGGCGAAACGGGCCTTTTCCGGAGTACGGAGGTCGCCTTCGTAGTGGCTCATGTTCGGCGTGGGGTCCAAAAGGTTGACTAGTTTAACGCGGGCGGGCCAGTTACGCCGGACAAGGGCCGGCGGCCATGGCCGCGTAGCGCCGGGCTCTGCCCGGCTGGCGTTGCCTGGCCCCGTAGAGCCGGGCTCTGCCCGGCTGGCGTTGCGCGGTGGTTCGTGGGGGTAGCCGGGCAAAGCCCGGCTCTACGGGCGGGCGGTCAGGGGGTGACCGTTTCCACTACTTCCAGCCCGTAGCCGGCCAGGCCGATCTGGCGGCGGGGGGTGCCCAGCACGCGCAGCTTGCCCAGGCCGAGGTCGGACAGGATCTGCGCACCGGCGCCGTTGCGGCGCCACTGGCTCACATCCTTGTCCTTGCCCGGGGTCACCGGGGCCGGCTGTTGGCGCAGGCGGGCCAGCAGGCTGTTGGTGTCGCGCGGGGCCGACAGCACCACCATCACGCCGCGCTCGGCGGCGGCAATGGCGCGCAGGGCGTCGGTGGAGGCCACGCCGAAGTCGTCGCGGCGCCAGTGCAGCAGGTCGGCCAGCGGGTTTTCCACCTGCACCCGGACCAGGGTGGGCTCGGTGTCCGGGGTGCCACGGACCAGGGCGAAATGCAGGTCGTGGGCAATCCGGTCGCGGTAGGTGACCAGCTTGAAGGGGCCGAACTCGGTGTCGATCTCGCGCTCGTCCACGCGTTCGACCGTCTTCTCGGTGGCCAGGCGGTAGGCGATCAGGTCGGCGATCGAGCCCATCTTCAGGCCGTGCTCGCGGGCGAACACCTCCAGCTCCGGGCGGCGCGCCATGCTGCCGTCGGGGTTGAGGATCTCCACCAGCACGCCGGCCGGCTCCAGCCCGGCCAGCATGGCCAGGTCCACGCCCGCTTCGGTGTGACCGGCGCGGGTAAGCACGCCGCCCGGCTGGGCGATCAGCGGGAAGATGTGGCCCGGCTGGTGCAGGTCGGCCGGCTTGGCGTCCGGCTTCACCGCGGTGCGGATGGTGTGGGCGCGGTCGTAGGCCGAGATGCCGGTGGTAACGCCCTCGGCCGCCTCGATGCTGACCGTGAAGTTGGTCTGGAACTGCGCGGTGTTGGCCTGGACCATCGGCGCCAGGCCGAGGTCGGCGGCGCGCTCGCGGGTGAGCGGCAGGCACACCAGGCCACGGCCGTGGGTGACCATGAAGTTGATGTCCGACGGCTTGACCAGCTCGGCGGCCATGATCAGGTCGCCTTCGTTCTCGCGGTCTTCGTCATCGACGATGACCACCATGCGGCCGAGGCGGATGTCTTCCAGGATCTCCGGAATGGGGGCGAAGTTCATGCCGCATCTCCTTGTACGTGCGAACCGGTGGCCGGCACACTGATCAGGCGTTCCACGTAGCGGGCCACCAGGTCGATTTCCAGGTTGACCGCGCTGCCCACGCCGGTGGCGGCGAAAGCGGTATTGGCCACGGTGTGCGGGATCAGCGCGACCTCGAAGCCCTGCGCATCCACCTCGTTGACGGTCAGGCTGACGCCGTCCACGCAGATCGAGCCCTTCTTGGCGATGTAGCGCAGCAGCGCGGGCGGCGCGGCGAAGCGCCAGCGCTGGGCGCGGGCGTCGTCATGGATGGAGAGCACCTGGCCCAGGCCGTCGACATGGCCGCTGACCAGGTGGCCGCCGAGGCGGTCGGTCGGGCGCATGGCGCGTTCGAGGTTGATCACCGCGCCGTCGGCCAGCTGGCCCAGCGTGGTCAGGCCGAGGGTTTCAGTGGACGCGTCGGCCTGGAAGGACGTGGCATCGTGGGCGATGACGGTCAGGCAGACGCCATTGATGGCGATGCTCTCGCCCATCTGCACGTTGTCGAACGGCAGGGTGCCCACGTTGAAGGTAAAGCGGACGTCGCCGCCGAGGGTGTCGCGTGCGGCCAGACGGCCGACGCCTTCGATGATTCCAGTAAACAAGGAACGTTCTCCGCGAAAAGTGAGCGAAAAACGCCGCAAGGCATATAGGTGCACACCGAGCCCAAGGCCCGGTCGCACCGTCTTCTTTCATCCGGACTATACCGTCGGCTCCGGCATTGGACCGGATCTGCTGACCTTCCGGCGGGGCCGGAAGCGCTCGCGGGCTCGTGCTTGCGCACCTACCGCCGGTGGGGAATCGCACCCCGCCCTGAAGACGTTTGTGTACCGGCGAGCCGGCGCGGCCATTGTAACAGGGCAACCTGACTGCTCGCTTTTTGTGAAGTTCTGGTTAAAATCCGCTCGCGCGGCAGTGATCGCCGCTCCTGTCGCCCATTGATGGGTCGGCTGAAATGGACCTCAACACCACCCAAGGAACCTGCATGCGCAAGATTCTCCTGGCGGCCGCCCTGCTGGCCGCCGCCCCGCTTTCCGCCGTTGCGGCCGAAGGCCTGAGCTACACCTACGTGGAAGGTGGCTGGACCCAGCTGCAGCTGGACCGCAATGGCGCCCCCTCCAAGCCGAAGCTGGACGGCGGTTACGTCCGCGGCTCGTTCGCCATCGCCGAGCAGGTGCACGTGTTCGGTGCCTACAGCACGGTGTCCAAGACCAACACCTACGACCTGGGCAGCTATGACGTGCGCGTCAAGCAGGAGCTGAAGCAGCCGGAGATGGGCATCGGCTACCACATGCCGATGAGCGACCGCGTGGACTTCACCACCGACATCGCCTGGCTGCGCATCAACAATGAAGCCAAGTACGAAGCCGACGGCTTCGACACCGAGCGCTTCAAGGAACACACCAACGCTGCCCGCGCCACCCTGGGCGTGCGTGGCAAGCCCTCGCCGCGTACCGAAGCCTGGTTGAAGGCCGGTTACATCGACGGCAGCGACATGGACGGCACCTGGACCGGCACCCTTGGTGGCCAGGTCAACTTCACTCCGACCTGGGGTCTGGTGGGTGAAGTGCAGGCGTACGACGAAGTCACCCAGTATTCGGTGGGCGTGCGCGCGAGTTTCTGATCGGGCTGCAGCGGTTCGCCGCTGCGCCGTGATCGAACGGGTCCCGAAAGGGGCCCGTTTTTTTTGTTTCTTCGCCCATCTGAGCGGAGCGTCTTGTTGCAAGGCCGTTGCAGAGTGGGTACGCCGCGACGCGGATAGCCGGGGGTGCAGGCCGGCTGGCGTCTCCGATCCGGCCGGTCGCGAGCGTGAGGGCCCCGTAGCAGCCGGTAGGCCCCTGGTGCAAATGTCCCCCGGCCGCGTAGCGGCCTCCTCCTTTATTTTGCCCAGGAGCCTACCGGCTGCTACGGGGCTCGGCTTGCGGTGCGCAGGTGGACGCCACGCTTTTCTGACGCTGGGCGGTGGGTCGGGCGCTGGGCCCCCATGCCCTTGGAGGCGAAATAAAGGAGGAGGTGGCGGCCGCAGGCCGACGCCGGGGGACATTCGCCGGAAAGGGCATGGGGGCCCAGTGCCCGACCCGCCGACGGCCGCGCCTGGAAAGCGTCAAAGCACGTTTCTGCCTGCCCCACAGAAGGGCGAAGAACTTTTTTTGGCTCTTCTCCGGCGCGCCATCGATGTAGAGGTGAAATGCGCTAGGCTTCCGCGCCCTGCATTGGACGCTGACCGCCATGAAAAACCGCCACGTACTGGCCGCCACCTCGCTGTTGCTGTGCATGCCGCTGCTGGCCACTGCCGCTGCACCGGCACCGCTGACGCCCGAACAGACCTTCGACCTGTACGCCCGCGTGATGCTGGAAGACGACGCCGCGGCGGCACGCACGCTCAATGACGCGCTGCGCCCTGCCTTCGATGGCCAGGACTCGCTTGAATTCAACAAGGGCGCGTTCGCCGGTGCGCTCGCCGCACCGCTGCAGGGCCTGCTCGCGGCAGCAGGCAGCGACAACGCGCGTATCGAGGCGATGCCTGCCGTGGTCGCGGCCAACCTGGGCAAGACCCGGTGCCGCGCGCAGGGCAGCACCCTGCGCGACAACGACGCCGTGGACGGCGCGAAGGTCGCCACGGTCGACTTCACCTGCCAGGTGACCGTACTGGATAGCCTGCGCCCGCTGTTCGACGCCAGCGTGGCCGACAACACCCCGGCCGGGCTGAAGCGCTTCACCGACGGCTACGTGGCGGCGGTCAGCAGCGGTCCGCGCCGCGAGGTACGCGGCAGCGTGGATCTGTACCCGGCCAAGGACAACGGTTACTGGTACAGCGGCAACCTCGACGCGCTGGTGGCGCCGGTGGTGGAGGCGCTGCTGCCGTTCGATGCGTGGCAGCAGGAAGCTGCCGCAAAGGACGCGCCGACGCTGACCGGCGTGGCCAGCTGCGACCTGTTGTTGCAGCAGCACCGGCAGTGCGTGGCGAAGATCGCGCCGGAGCAGCTCAATGGCGTGGATGCGATGGCCGACGAGTTGCGGGACAAGGCCCAGACCCAATCGGTGGAGGCCATGGTGCAGGAGTGCAAGGCGCTGCGCTCGATTGCCGAAATGATGTGGACCGACGCCTGCCGTTGAGATGAAAGCCGGCCCTGATCCCCGGATCAGGGCCGCAGCAGCAGCCGCAGGTCGTCGCCCACCTGGCGCTGGTCCACCACGCGCATCCGACGCTGCTGCTCCATCGCATGGATGCCCAGCCCGGACAGCAGCGGCAAGCCGTGTTCGCCCAGCAACGTGGGCGCCTGGTAGAGCAGCAGCTCATCCACCCAGCCGCCGGCCAGCAATGCGCCGGCCAGCGTCGCACCGGCTTCGGTGTGCACTTCGTTGATCTCGCGCGCGGCCAACAGCGCCAGCACCGCGCCCAGGTCGAGGCGACCCTCGCGGCTGGCCACGCTGGCAAAGTCCGCATCGGCCGCGTCCGGCGCACTCACTGCCGCCTCGTGCAGGTACAGCGCGCGACCATTTCCTTCGCGCACGCGCGCGCATTCCAGCGAGCGCAGGCGTGAATCGAGTATCACGCGCAGTGGCGGCAGCACCTCGGTGTCGGGCAGGCGCACGGTCAGCATCGGGTCGTCGGCCAGCACGGTGTCCGCGCCGGTCAGGATGGCACCCGCACGCGCGCGCCAGTGCTGCACGTCCTCGCGCGCGGCCGCGCCGGTGATCCACTTTGATGTGCCGTCGGCCATCGCGGTGCGGCCATCCAGGCTGGCGGCCAGCTTCACCCGCAGCCACGGCCGGCCGCGCTCGATGCGCGACAGGAACCCGCGGTTGAGGTCGCGCGCCTGCGCGGCCATGAGGCCTTCGGCAACCTCGATCCCCGCTTCCCGCAGCAGCACGAAGCCGCCGCCATCGACCTTCGGGAAGGGATCGCGCATCGCCGCCACCACGCGGGTGATGCCCGCCTCGATCAAGGCCAACGCGCAAGGCGGGGTGCGGCCGTGGTGCGCGCAGGGTTCCAGGGTGACGTAGGCAGTGGCACCCCGCGCGCGGTCGCCGGCCTCGCGCAGTGCAAAGACTTCGGCGTGCGGGCCACCGGTGCGCTGGTGCCAACCCTGCCCTACCACCTCGCTGCCGTGGGCGATCACACAGCCCACCATGGGATTGGGCCGCGCGGTGTAAGCCGCCCGTTCGGCCAGACGCAGCGCCTGGGCCATGTGCAGGTGGTCGAGCGCGGAAAATTCAGTCATGGCAATGATCAGTCGGCGGCAGGCGTGCAGCGCCGATGGTAGCCCAGCCGGGGGCGCCGCGAGGCGACCGGCATCAGCCCTTCTTTTTCTTTTCCAGCGGAATCACACCGCCCAGCAGCTGCAGTTGCTCGGTGCTGGCCGGCAGGTCGCGTTCGAGTTTTTCGATTTCCTCGCGGAAATCGGCCACGTCGCCGAAGCTGCGGTACACCGAGGCGAAACGCACATAGCCCACATGGTCGAGCTTGCGCAGTTCATTCATGACGAACTCGCCGATCTTGATCGACGGGATTTCGCGTTCGCCGCAGACACGTGCCTGCTGCATCACCGCACGCACCGCCAGTTCGATTTCGTCTTCGGGCACCGGGCGCTTCTGCAGCGCGCGATCGAAGCCACTGCGCACCTTGCGCGCGTCGAAGGCTTCGCGGCTGCCGTCGCTCTTGACGATGGCCGGCAGTTTCAACTCGATGGTTTCCAGGGTGCTGAAGCGTTCGTTGCAGGCCTCGCACTCACGCCGACGCCGGATCGTCGCCCCGTCTTCAGAGACGCGCGAGTCGATCACACGGGTATCGGCATGCTGGCAGAACGGACAGTACATGGAACGCCTTGCATCAGGAAAACGTCATGCCGTGGTCACGGCAGCGTCGCAACGGTACCTGAGAAGGACAGCCCGCACAAATATCAGGTGCGCAGGGTCATCGTCCCGGCCCCCTCCCGCCACCGCAGCCAGGCCAGGTGCGCCGCGCAACCGGCCAGCGGCGTGCCGGCCCACAGGTAACGCCCGTACTGGCTGGACTCCAGGCCGCTGCCGAACCGCAGCATGGCCCACCACGTCACGGCCTGCACCAGCAGCGCGGCCAGCAGGAACCACCAGGCCCGGGCGCTGCCTTGCCGCAGCGGCCGGCGCCGCACCAACCAGTCCCAGCCCAGCCGCGCCATCGCCGCAGCGCCCGCCAGCACTGTGCCGTACCACGCCAGGAAGCCCCGCCGCAGTCCGACCAGCGAAACACCGCCTTCAAAGGCGGCCAACGGCACGATCGTCACGAAGCACGACAACGAGACGAGCATCAAGGGCAGACCTACTGCCAGCAGATGGACGGCGAAACCGATCTGATACCGGGAAGGCGAGGGAATCAACTGCGGAGGGACGGGATACGTCACGTGTTCTGCCTCGAAACAGCCGCACGTCACGGCAACGGGCCACGCTAGAGGCAACCGCCCCGACCGAATATGCAATTAATCCGAAAAATCGTGGCTGCCTGACCAGGCGGGCCAGCCTGCCGCGGGCTGCTCGAGCGCGCAGGTCAGTCCGCGTGCGGTACGCGGGCGATCACGCCACGACCGCATGGCGTCCCTGCACCAGGCGGTCAGCCGTGCAGACCCGCCCGGCGCAGGCGACGTCGCTGCACCAGCAGCAGTGCCGCGGGGAAGAGCACCGGGGGTCCCGCCAACAGGAGCAGCACGGGGGTGTGGCCGGGCATCCGGTCTGCCATCGCCATGCCCACCAGTGCCAGTGCGGCAGCCATTCCCGCCCCCAACAGATACCACCAGGCAGGATGCAGCCAGCGCAGGCCCTCCTGCCCGGCCAGCAGCCATGCCGCGCTGAGGCGCACCCAGGCCAGCAGGCCGAGCAGGCCAGCCAGGCCCCACCCGACCAGTACCGGCGGCGGCGGCAAGCCGGCATGCGTCGGCTCGGTCAGCCCGACCCACACCCCCAGCCCCGCCCCGGTCACGCCCAGCACCAGGCCGGGCAACCCGAACAGGGCTGCCACGGCCAGGTAGAAACGGCGCTGATCGAACAGATCGATCAACCGTAGACCGGGTACTTCGCGCACTGGGCGCTCACCGCATCACGCACGCGGGCGATCACGGCCTCGTCAGCCGGGGCGTCGAGCACGTCGGCGATCCAGTTGGCCAGGTCCACGCAGTCCTGCTCCAGGTAGCCACGGGTGGTGACGGCCGGGGTACCCAGGCGCAGGCCGGAGGTCACGAACGGCGAACGCGGGTCGTTGGGCACCGAGTTCTTGTTGACGGTGATGTGGGCCTTGCCGAGGGCGGCTTCGGCATCCTTGCCCGACACATCCTTGCCGATCATGTCGACCAGCATCAGGTGGTTCTGGGTACCGCCGGAGACGATCTTGTAGCCGCGCGCGATGAGCGTGTTGGCCATCGCCTGGGCGTTCTTGACCACCTGCTGCTGGTAGGTCTTGAAGGCCGGTTCCAGCGCTTCCTTGAAGGCCACGGCCTTGCCGGCGATGACGTGCATCAGCGGACCGCCCTGGATGCCCGGGAACACGATCGACTGCAGCTTCTTGACCAGGTCTTCGTCAGCGCCCTTGGCGATGATGATGCCGCCGCGCGGGCCGCGCAGGGTCTTGTGGGTGGTCGAGGTGACCACGTGGGCGTGCGGCAGCGGGCTTGGGTAGACGCCTGCGGCGACCAGGCCGGCCACGTGCGCCATGTCCACGAACAGGTAGGCTCCGACCTTGTCGGCGATGGCGCGGAAGCGCGCCCAGTCCACCACCTGCGAGTACGCCGAGAAACCGGCAACGACCATCTTCGGCGTGTGCTCGACGGCCAGGCGTTCCACTTCGTCGTAGTCGATCAGGCCGGCTTCGTCCACGCCGTACTGCACCGCATTGAAGAGCTTGCCCGACGCATTGACCTTGGCGCCGTGGGTCAGGTGGCCGCCATGGGCCAGGCTCATGCCCAGGATGGTGTCGCCCGGCTGCAGCAGCGCGAAGTACACCGCCTGGTTGGCCTGCGAACCGCTGTGCGGCTGCACGTTGGCGTAGTCGGCATCGAACAGCTGCTTGAGGCGGTCGATGGCCAGCTGTTCGGCGATGTCCACATACTCGCAGCCACCGTAGTAGCGCTTGCCCGGGTAGCCTTCGGCGTACTTGTTGGTCAGCTGGCTGCCCTGGGCTTCCATCACCGCCGGACTGGTGTAGTTCTCGCTGGCGATCAGCTCGACGTGGTCTTCCTGGCGCTGGGTTTCGGCGGCGATGGCCTTGGCCAGTTCGGGATCGTAGGTTTCGATGCGGACGTCACGCGGGAACATCGGTTACTCCAGGCAGGCAGAGGGGGTACAGCGCGAGCTCTGGATTGTAGTCCCCGCGGCGCGGGGTGACCAATCCGGGCGCACGGCCCCCGGAACGCGGAACGGCGCCCCGAAGGGCGCCGTCCAGGCCGGGCAGCGTGCCTGCCGCCGGGCTTACCGGTTGTTGATCACGTAGTCGGCAATGATGCCGGTGGCGATGGCGACCAGCAGCAGGTTGCCGCGGTCGTCGCGGATCCAGTGGTGGTCACGCGGCGGGCGGCGCACCGAGTAGCGGCTGTAATCGTTGACCACGTACACCGGGCCGCCGTAGTACTCGCGGTAACGGTGGCCGCGCGCCCAGCCATAGGAGCCGTAGCCCGGGGCCGGGCGATAGACCACGCGCGGCGGCGGTGCCGGGCGGTAATAGCCGCGGTTGTCGTAGTAGCGACGGTCATGGTGGGCCTCGCGGCGGCGGTCGTCGCGCCAGTCGCGGCGATCATGCCGGTCGTGGCGATCGTGGCGGCGGTCGTGGCGGTCATCATGGCGGTCGTGCCCACGGCCGCGGTGGTCGTTGTCGGCGAAGGCCGGTGCCACCGTGCCAAGGGCCAGCAGCGAGGCGACGGCCCCGACCACAAATCGATTCATGCGCATGATTGGCCTCGCTTGGTGGATTGATGGCTCCATCATGCTGACGGCATCTGAACGGTTTCCGGCTGGAAACGGTTTCCATTTCAACGGCTTTGACGGCCCATTCAGGCCCCGGCAAGCCCCGCCCCATGGGCAGACCGGCGTCTGTCATCGCTTCCGGCTATAATCGGGGGTACCCCTTTATTCATCTGTTCCTGTTCCGCCTGGAACGGGCGCAGGGTTGCGCCTTCGGAGACCTCATGTCCTCGCAATACATCTACACCATGAACCGCGTCAGCAAGGTGGTCCCGCCCAAGCGGCAGATCATCAAGGACATCTCGCTGTCGTTCTTCCCGGGTGCCAAGATCGGCCTGCTGGGCCTGAACGGCTCGGGCAAGTCGACGGTGCTCAAGATCATGGCCGGCGTGGATACCGACTTCGAGGGCGAAGCCCGCCCGCAGGCCGGCATCAAGGTCGGCTACCTGGCCCAGGAACCGGAGCTGGACCCGACCAAGACCGTGCGCGAGTCGGTCGAGGAAGGCGTGGGCGAAGTGCTGCAGGCCCAGGCCGCGCTGGACGCGGTGTACCTGGCCTATGCCGAGGAAGGCGCCGACTTCGACAAGCTGGCCAAGGAACAGGAGCGCCTGGAGGCGATCCTGGCCGCCGGCGACGCGCACACCCTGGAAAACCAGCTGGACGTGGCCGCCGATGCGCTGCGCCTGCCGCCGTGGGAGGCCGTGGTCGGCACCCTGTCCGGTGGTGAAAAGCGCCGCGTGGCGCTGTGCCGCCTGCTGCTGCAGAAGCCGGACATGCTGCTGCTCGATGAACCGACCAACCACCTGGACGCCGAGTCCGTGGAATGGCTGGAACAGTTCCTGGCGCGCTACACCGGCACCGTCGTGGCGGTCACCCATGATCGCTACTTCCTGGACAACGCCGCCGAGTGGATCCTGGAACTGGATCGCGGCCGCGGCATTCCGTGGAAGGGCAACTACACCGACTGGCTGACCCAGAAGGACGACCGCCTGCGCCAGGAAGACAACCAGGAAAAGTCCCGCCAGAAGGCGATCCAGAAGGAACTGGAGTGGTCGCGGCAGAACGCCAAGGGCGGCCGTACCAAGGGCAAGGCGCGTCTGGCCCGCCTGGAAGAACTGCAGTCGGTGGATTACCAGAAGCGCAACGAGACCAACGAAATCTTCATTCCGCCGGGCGAGCGCCTGGGCAATGCGGTGATGGAGTTCAAGAACGTCTCCAAGAAGTTCGGTGATCGCCTGCTGTTCGACGACCTGAATTTCCTGGTGCCCGGTGGCGCGATCGTGGGCATCATCGGCCCCAACGGTGCCGGTAAGTCGACCCTGTTCAAGATGATCACCGGCCAGGAAAAGCCGGACACCGGCGAGATCGTGGTCGGCCCGACCGTCAAGCTGTCCTACGTGGACCAGAGCCGCGACGCGCTGGAAGGCAACCACAACGTCTTCCAGGAAATCGCCGGCGGCCTGGACATCCTCAACATCAATGGCGTGGAGATCCAGTCGCGCGCCTACATCGGCCGCTTCAACTTCAAGGGCCAGGACCAGCAGAAGCTGGTGGGTTCGCTGTCCGGTGGTGAGCGTGGCCGCCTGCACATGGCCAAGACCCTGCTGCAGGGTGGCAACGTGCTGCTGCTCGATGAACCGTCCAACGATCTGGACATCGAAACCCTGCGTGCGCTGGAAGATGCGCTGCTGGAGTTCCCGGGCAACACCTTCGTCATTTCGCATGACCGCTGGTTCCTGGATCGCATCGCGACCCACATCCTGGCGTTCGAAGGCGACTCGCACGTGGAGTTCTTCCAGGGCAACTACCGCGAGTACGAAGAAGACAAGCGCCGCCGCATGGGCGACGACGCCGCACCGAAGCGCCTGCGCTTCAAGGCGCTGAAGTAACGGAACGAGAAACGGCCGCGCACTGCGCGGCCGTTTTGCATTCGGGTCGGTACCCACCGCTAGCCATAGGCAGCAGGATGCAACTAATTGCATATCCATAGATAACGACTTCAGGTCTCCTACGCACCTCACGCAATTGCACCCCACGCAGTTGCGACCAACGTAGGACACCACCAATGAAAGCACTGGTCATGAGTACCGCAGCCCTGCTGCTGTCGGGCACCGCCGCGGCGGCCCCGGCGAACTGGGAAGGCAGCTACATGGGCGTTCAGGCGAGCCATGCAGAAGGCAAGAGCCAGGACCGCAGCAACGCCAACGCCTCTGAAAAAAGCCCGCGCGGGTTCACCGGCGGCGTGCAGGCCGGTCGCACCTGGCAGTTCGACAGCAACGTGGTGATGGGCATCGAAGGCAGCCTTGCCGTCGGCAGCATCGACCGCGACTGGAAGGACCGCGAAAACCACCCGCACAGCCCGTACTACGGCAAGGACGCGGTAACCCGGTCGGGGTCGGTCAACCTGATGCTCGGCTACGCGGCCGGCCCGGTGCTGCCCTACCTGACCACCGGCGTGACCGTGGCCCGCCAGGAGTACACCCTGGGCTGCGATAAATCGCTGGTCGAGAAAACCAACGGCTGCCGCGTGGCGGAATTCGAGACCGACGCCCGCCATGTCTCCACCGGCGTCAATGTCGGCGCAGGCGTGCTGGTGCGGTTCAACGAGCGCCTGTCCGCCGGCGTGGAGTACCGCTACACCAACCTGGGCTCCAGCCCGGTGCAGCTGCACGATCCGAACTACCCCGACGCGGCCCGCCGCAGCTTCCATACCGACTACAGCAGCGTTACGCTGAAGTTGAATTACCACTTCTAACCCGCCACACGACGCACCCGCAGGTCCGCCTGGGCGAGGCAGTGCGCCCCCGGCACGAGAGATCTGCGATGTCCCTGTTCGAACGCGTCTTCCAGCTCCAGCAGCACGGCACCTCCGTGCGCACCGAGGTGCTGGCCGGGCTGACCACCTTCCTGACGATGTCCTACATCGTCTTCGTCAACCCGGACATCCTGGCCACCACCGGCATGGACCCGGGCGCGGTGTTCGTGGCCACCTGCCTGGCCGCGGCACTGGGTTCGCTGGTGATGGCGTTCGCCGCCAACTTCCCGGTGGGCATGGCTCCGGGCATGGGCCTGAACGCGTTCTTCGCCTTCACCGTGGTCGGCGCGGCCGGCCTGCCGTGGCAGCAGGCGCTGGCGGCGGTGTTCATTTCCGGGCTGGTGTTCCTGGCGCTGTCGCTGACCGGCGTGCGGGCCTGGCTGGTGGCGGGCATTCCGCCCTCGCTGCGCGCGGCGATCGTGGCGGGCATCGGCCTGTTCCTGGCGATCATCGCGCTGCAGAAATCCGGGGTGATCATCGCCAACACCGATACGCTGGTGGCGCTGGGCCCGCTCAATACCGCGCCACCGCTGCTGGCCCTGGCCGGCTTCCTGCTGATTGCGATCCTGGAAGCGCGCAAGGTGCGCGGCGCGATCCTGATCGGCATTCTGGCCGTCACCGGCGCGGCGTGGCTGCTCGGTGACGTGCAGTTCCATGGGCTGGTGTCGCTGCCGCCCAGCCTGGCCCCCACCTTCCTGCAGTTGGACCTGCCCGGGCTGCTGCACCACAACGGCGGTGCGCCGATTGCGGTGTTGCTGCAGGTGGTGCTGGTGTTCGTGCTGGTGGAAGTGTTCGACGCTACCGGCACGCTGTACGGCGTGGTGGGGCGTGCGGGCCTGCTCAAGTTGCCCGGCGCGCCCAAGCGCTTCGGGCGTGCGCTGCTGGCCGACAGTACCGCCATCGTGGCCGGCTCGCTGCTGGGTACCAGCAGCACCACTGCGTTTGCCGAAAGCGCGTCGGGCGTGCAGGCCGGTGGCCGCACCGGCCTGACCGCGCTGGTGGTGGCCGCGCTGTTCCTGGCCGCGCTGCTGTTTTCGCCGCTGGCGGCGATGGTGCCCGGCTATGCCACCGCCCCTGCCCTGCTGTTCGTGGCCGGGCTGATGCTGCGCGAGCTGGTGGACGTGGACTGGAGCGACCTGACCGAATCGGTGCCGGCCGCATTGTGTGCGCTGGCGATGCCGTTCACCTACTCCATTGCCAACGGCCTGGCGTTCGGCTTCATCGCCTATGCCGTGCTCAAGGCCGGCACCGGGCGATGGCGCGACGTGCACCCGGCGGTGTGGCTGGTGGCCGGCTTGTTCGTGCTGCGCTACGCGCTGGAGTAAGCCGCACCCCCGGTAGGGTCGCGCCCCTGCCGACTGCCGTGACCCGATCAACGTTCGATGTCGGCATGACGCATGAGCGAAGCAGGCTCTGCAACGTCGAAGCCGATCATCTCGATAAAGGTCATGCCATTCCCGGATGTGGGCAGAGGGTCGGCAGTCGGCAGGGGCGCGACCCTACCAGCAACGGCGACGGCGATTTCGGTGGGGATTTCGGTGGGGATTTCGGTGGGGATTTCGGTGGGGATTTCGGTGTCGATTTCGGTGTCCGAGTCGGCGGCAGAGTTGGCGTTGGCGTTGGCCCTTCCAACTGCACCTGCAACTGCGCCGTGACCATGCCGCACCCCCGGTAGGGTCGCGCCCCTGCCGACTGCCGAGACCGGATCAACGTTCGATGTCGGCATGACGCATGAGCGAAGCCGGCTCTGCAACGTCGAAACCGATCATCTCGATAAAGGTCATGCCATTCCCGGATGTGGGCAGAGGGTCGGCAGTCGGCAGGGGCGCGACCCTACCAGCAACGGCGACGGCGATTTCGGTGGGGATTTCGGTGGGGATTTCGGTGGGGATTTCGGTGTCGATTTCGGTGTCGATTTCGGTGGCGATTTCGGTGGCGATTTCGGTGTCCGAGTCGGCGGCAGAGTTGGCGTTGGCGTTGGCCCCTCCAACTGCACCTGCAACTGCGCCATGACCATGCCGCACCCCCGGTAGGGTCGCGCCCCTGCCGACTGCCGTGACCCGATCAACGTTCGATGTCGGCATGACGCATGGGCGAAGCCGGCCCTGCACTACGCAACGCGATCATCCACGTCCAGGGCGCACGCCGCGCGGTTCACCCCTACGCAACGCGGCTCTGGGATGATGGGGCATGAGCGATTCTCCCCTGCCTGTCGATCTGTCTTCGCCGTTGCGTCGCCGGCTGCTGCGTGCCGCGCTGCTGGCGCCCGCCGTAGGTGCACTGGCCACCCTGCCCGGCTGTTCGATGCCGGTGCAGGTAGAGGGCACGTTCCTGCAGCCCTGGCGCAGCCACCTGGACTGGACCATGGCCGATTGGCAGCGCTCGGTGGGGCTGGCCCAGCGCCTGGGCTGCAAGCAGCTGGTGCTGCAGTGGACCGGTATCCACGGCGCGCCGGAAGGCGATTGGCAACTGACCGATGCCGGCCTGCGCATGCTGTTCACCGCCGCAGGCGAAGCGGGCATCACGGTGCGGGTGGGGCTGCCCTTCGAGCAATCGTGGTGGCAGGCAATCGGCGGCGATGACGCCGCGCTGCAGGCCTTCTTCGCCAGCAGCCTGGCGCGCGCCCAGCAGTGGCTGGCGCAGGCACCGTGGGCCCGCCTTCAGGCCTTCGGCGGCTGGTACCTGCCGTATGAGATCGAGCAGTACCACTGGGCCGATCCGGCCCGCGTGCAGTGGCTGGGCCAGTGGCTGCACGGCCTGCATGCAGCGGCCCAGGCGCGCGGCGGCGACTGCGCCATCTCCACCTACTTCAGCCGCCTGCAGACCAGCGGCCGCCTGGAGACGGTGTGGGCCAGCCTGCTGGACCAGGTGCCGCTGCGGCCGATGGTGCAGGACGGCGTGGGCGTTGCCGGGGCCGGCAATGTGCAGCAACTCAAGCCGTTGCTGGCGATGCTGAAACAACGCGGCGTGGCGTTCGATGCGATCGTGGAACTGTTCCGCGAGCTGCCCGGTGAGAATCACGACGGCACCCAGTTCAAGGGCGAAACCGCCGACGCGGCGCGGATTGAACGCCAACTGGCGTGGGCGCGCGACAGCGGTGCCGAACACGTGCTGGTGTATGCGCTGGACCCGTGGTTGTCGCAGGACACACCGCAGGCGAAGGCGTTGCGGCGGCAGTGGGGGTTGTAGCGCGCGCGTGGGGTGTACCGGCCGGGGTGGGACATCCGGCCGCGAAAGCGCCGCCGGTGGTACCGCACGGTTTGTTCAGGGCATGCAGTCCGCCGCGGTTACAGCGTGCGGCCGATGATCTCGCGCAGGATTTCGCTGCTGCCACCGAAGATGCGCAGCGCGCGTGCGTCGGTCCAGGCGCGGCCGATGCCGTACTCGCTGCTGTAGCCGTAGCCACCATGCAGCTGCAGCAGGTCGTCGAGGATCGTGCCCTGCAGTTCGGTGGCGTTGAGTTTGGCCATCGCCGCCACCGTTGCGTCCAACCGACCCTGCAGCTGCGCGGCCAGGCACTGGTCGAGGAAGCTGCGTAGCATCGCCAGCTGGGCCGCCGCGCCTGCCAGCACGAAACGGGTGTTCTGGTGGTCGATCAGGAAGCGCCCGAATGCCTTGCGCTGGCGGACGTAGGCCACGGTTTCATCCAGCATGCCCTCGGCCGATGCCGCCGCGCGCAACGCGATGGCCATGCGCTCGGCCGCCAGCTGTTCGCCCAGGTAGTCGAAGCCGCGCTGTTCTTCACCCAGCAGGTGCGACACCGGTACCGCCACGTCCTGGAAGAACAGCTCGCTGGTGTCCTGCGCGTGCTGGCCGATCTTGGCCATCGGTGCGCCGCGGGTGACGCCCGGCAAGGTGGTGTCCACGCAGAACAGGGTGAGCCCACGCGCGCCCAGCTCGGGCGCCACGGTGGCCACTACCACCACCACGTCGGCGTTGCTGCCGTTGGTGATCCAGGTCTTCTGGCCGTTCAGCAGGTAATGCTCGCCCTGGCGTTCGGCACGGGTGCGGACCGCCTTGAGGTCGCTGCCCGCGCCCGGTTCGGTCATCGCAATGGCGCCGATCGCCTCGCCGCGCGCCATCGCCGGCAGCCAGCGCGTGCGTACTTCGTCGCTGCCGTACTGCATCAGGTACGGCGCCACCATGTCCGAGTGGATCGAGAAGCCGATCCCCAGGTAGTTGGCGCGCGCCAGTTCCTCGATCACGCAGGCGGCGTGGCCGATGTCGCCGCCCAGGCCGTACGGCTCGGGCAGCTGGCAGTTGAGCAGGCCAGCCTCCCCGGCCGCACGCCACAGCGCGCGCGGGGTGATGCCGTCGCGCTCCCACTGTGCGTAGTGCGGGGCGATCTGCTCGGCGATGAAACGCCGCACCTGCGCGCGGAACAGCGCGTGGTCTTCACCGAATACCGGACGGGTGTGCATGGATCAGCGGCCCACCGGGTCGGTGCCGCTGAGCTGGCCCTGCAGCACCGGGGCGGTGGCGCTGCCGGTCAGGAACAGGCTGTAGTGGTCGCCGGGTTGCAGCGCCGGCAGGGCCAGCGGGGCGCTGTCCTTGCCGCCGCAGCCGGCCACCAGGCGTGCCTTGACCGGGTTGATGCCGCGCGCAGTGCTGCTGCCGCTGGCCACCGCCGGGAACACCACGGCGCCCTTGTCGGCCATGGCCAGGCGCCCCTGCGCGCAGCCGCTGGCCAGGTTGTAGAAGCGGATCTCGGCCTTGAGCGCATCGCTGGTGCCACCGCCATCAGCGAGAGCGGCCAGCGGCTTTGACGGGGCGGCGGCGTCCAGCACCAGGGTGGTGAAGCTGCCAGCGGCAACCTGCGGCTGGCTGCGGGGCTTGCCGGCCACGCGCACGGTGAACGGCTTGCCGCCCTCGACGATGGCGTAGCGGCTGGCCCGCGTGGCCGGGCCGATGCTCTGTTCGGCGCCCGGACCGACGGCGACCTTGAGCGCGGCGCTGCCCGGGTTGAGCACGCGCACGAACGCCGAACCGGCTGGCGGCCGTGCCGCATACAGCTGGGCCAGGCGACCTTCGGGGGCGGTCTGCTGGGCGGTGGCGGCCAGCGGCGAAAGGGCCAGCACGGCGGCGGCGAGCGAGATCAAGGGCAGTTTCATGCAGTGGGTTCCTGGCGGCGAAGCGTGCGCGCCATTGCGTAGCGCTGCTCCAGTTGTCGGCGATCCACCTTGTTGCTGGTGCCGGTCGGCAGCGCATCAACGGCGATCAGTTCAGAGGGAATCATGTACGGCGGCACGCGACGGCCCAGCTGCGCCTTCCAGTCCTGCAGCGACGCCGGCAGCGGCTGCACCGCGCCTTCGCCGGGCTGGGACAGTTCGACGAAGCCGATCATGCGCACCAAGGTGCCATCGGGCCGGCGCAGGACCACCGCCGCGCCGGCCACCACGCCGTCCAGGGTGGACAGCGAAGCATCCACTTCGGCCAGCTCGATGCGGTAGCCGTTGAGTTTGATCTGGTCATCCTTGCGGCCGCGGAAGGTCACCCGCCCTTCCGCATCCAGGTCGCCCAGGTCACCGCTGCGGTAGGCCCGCTTGCCGTGATGGGTGAACAGCACGCCCTGGTCCAGGTCCGGGCGATCCAGGTAGCCGCGCATGACGTGGTCGCCGGCCATGCAGATTTCGCCGTCGTCGATGAAGACCTCGGCATAGGGCTTGGCCACGCCGATCGGGAACGGGTTGGGCGCGGCCGCGCGTAGCGCCGGGTCGATCTCCACCCAGGTGGTGGAACAGGTGGCCTCGGTGGGACCGTAGGAGTTGATGATGCGCGCCTGCGGGAAGCGCGCCCACAGCTCTTCGGCCACGCGTGGGGTGAGCGATTCGGCGCCGAACACGAACACGCGCAGCGAGGGCAGGTGCTCGGCGTTGAAGCGCGGGTTGAGCATCTGCTGGCGCACGAACGAGGGCGTGGACGCCCACACCGCCACCGCCGACTGACGCAGGTGTTCGACAAACCGTTCGCTGTCGGCGATCACCTCGCGCGGGCACAGCACGCAGCTGCCGCCGGTGCCGAGCGCACCGCACAGGTCGAACAGCGAGAAGTCGAAGCTGAAGAGCATCTGGTTGAGGAAGGCCGGCGCCTCGCCCAGCTGCAGGCAGTCGGTAATCCAGCCGGTGAACAGCGCCACGCTGTCGCGGCCGATCTGCACGCCCTTCGGGTCACCGGTACTGCCGGAGGTGAACATGATGTAGGCCAGGTCCGGCACGCTGAGCGCGCGCGGTGCGTCGGCACCGGGCCCGAAGGTATCGGTGGCGGCATCGTAGACCGCGCCGGCATGGGTGAGCTGGGTGATCCGCTGCAGCCGCGCGGCCGGGTTGATGGTGTCCACCGGCACATAGGTGACGCCCATCTGCAGGCAGCCCAGCATGGCCACCACGAACGCAGACTGCTTGTGCCCGGAGATCACCAGCGCGTAGCCGGGCTGCACGCCGGCCGCCTGCGCGCGCCCGATCCAGGCCTGGGTGGCCGCATGCAGCGCGGCCCAGTCCAGGCTGCCGTCGGCATCGTGCAGGGCCGGTGCATGCGGGGCGTGCTCCAGCGCGACGAAGCGGCAGTTTTCGAAATCGAAACGCATGCGGACAGCTCCTGCAGGTGGGGTGGGCTCAGCGCTGGTGCGCGGCCACGTAGTCGGCCAGCACCTGCACCGAATCGACCAGCGCATCGATCTCATCGACCGGCAAGGTCACGCCCAGGCGGTCCTTGACCTCGACCATCAGCTGCACCTTGGACATCGAGTCGAACAGCGACTCCATGTATTCGTCCGGCTGCACGCGGGTGCCGATCACCGCTTCGACGATGTCGATCAACTGGGCCTGGAGGGTCTGGATATCCATCGGGTTCACCTTGTCAGAACTGGAAGTAGAGGAAACGGGATTCTTTGTGCAGGCTCAGCAGCGACAGCCCCAGCATCAGCAGCATCACCAGCAGCCACTGCCAGTTGGGCTGCCAGCGCATCCACGCGCGGGGCGCCGGGCTGGGCTTGGCCAGCGACGGGCCGTACACGCCCATGATCTGCTGCGCGTTGGGTGCCAGCCAGACGATGGCCAGCAGCACCAGGATGTAGAGCAGCTGCACGTGGTGGCCAGCCAGCAGGCGCCAGCTGTCGCCCAGCCCCATGCCGCCAAGGTAGCCCAGGTTCTCCAGGCTTTCCCAACCGCGCACGCCGAACATGGCCTGCACCAGCTCCCAGGCATCGTGCACGCCGTCGGCGCGGAAGAACGCCTGCGCCACCAGTACCGCACCGAAGGTGAGCAGCACATAGCCGGCGTGCTGGTACCAGCGCAGCTGGCGCAGCGCGGCCGGCTTGCGGCCGCCGACGAACACGCGCCAGGCATGGTTGATGGACAGGTAGCCGGCATGCAGCAGGCCGAAGATCAGGAACTGCAGGCCCGCGCCGTGCCAGATGCCGGCCAGGCCCATCGCCCACACCGTGGGCAGCACGATCATCGACAGGAAGCCGCCCGCCGAGGCCACCGCGGCCGGGCCGGTGGCGCGGCCATGGCGGGTGCGCCAGCGGGTGACCGCCATCGCCACCGGGTAGTACAGGTAGGCGGTGATGTAACGGGTGAGCGTCATGTGCCAGCGCGCCCAGAAGTCGATCACGCTGGTCGCCTTGTAAGGCGAATTGAAGTTGAGCGGGAAGCGGATGCCGAACATGCGCGCCAGGCCCAGCGCCATGTCCGAGTACCCGGAAAAATCGAAGTACAGCTGCAGCGCGTAGCTGAGCGCGGTGGCCCAGGCGCCCCAGAACTGCACCTCGCCGGTGGAGGCGAAGCCGGCATCGGCATACGGGGCGATGGTGTCGGCCAGCAGTACTTTCTTGGCCAGCCCGATCACGAACAACATGCCGCCCACCGACAGGTTGTCGGCCTGGAACCGGTAGGTTTCGCGCTTGCTGAACTGCGGCATCATCTCCTTGTGATGGAGGATGGGGCCGGCGATCAGGTGCGGGAAGAAGGTCACAAACAGCACGTAGCTGAGCGGGCTGCGGTCGTTGACCACGCCGGCGCGGCAGTCGAGCAGGTAGCCGATCTGGGTGAAGGTGAAGAAAGAGATACCCAACGGCAGGATCAGCGCATCCATCGGGCCGACGTTGAAGTCCATCTCGCCGACGAAGTTCACCATCGCCGCGAAGTACTTGTAGTGCACCAGCAACAGCAGGTCGGCGGCCACGCCCAGCACGGTGGCCAGCAGCTGCAGTTTCGGTCGCTTGGCCAGCGACAGGATCACCAGGCTGACCAGGTAGTTGAAGACGATCGAGCCCGACAGCAGGATCACAAACTGCGGGTTCCACCAGCCGTAGAACACGATGGACGCCACGCACAGCCACAGGGCGGCCAGGCGTGGCTTCACCGCGCCCAGGGCGTAGTGCACGCCCAGCGCGATCGGCAGGAACACCAGCAGGAACAGGAAGGAGTTGAAAAGCATCGTCCGTAGCGCTCAGTCGATCTCGGCCAGCGTTGCCTGCTCACCGTCGGTCAACGGCAAGGACAGGGCCATTTCAGAAAATTCCCAGACCACCAGCTTCAGCGTGGGCGGCCACTGCGCACGCTGCGGCCAGGCCGCCAGCAGCGCACCGGAGAACTGCCCGCCATCCAGGCTCTGGTTCCACACTTCGCGCCCCAGCGCATTGCCCAGGCGTTCGGCGAACAGGCTGCGGCGGCCGTTGGAGCTGCCCAGCAGCAGCACCTCGACCGGCGGGGTGTCATCGAGCAGGCCGCCACTGCGCAGCGGCGCGATCACCTGTTCCGGCTCGCGGTCCAGCGCCGGGCGCCAGGCCGGCGGCGCCTTCTCCAGCCCGGCCAGCACGATCAGGTCGCCCATGCGTGGCTTGGCCGCACCGGGCGCGCCCACCTCGAACGCCTGCGCGCCACGTCCGCCCAGCAGCGGCAGCGCCGAGGCGGCCACCGCGTCGGCGGCGCGCTGCGCGCCGATCCGGTTCATGTGCACGTCGGTGCGGAAGAACACCGGCGCCGTGCCCTGCTGCAGTACCGGCAGCAGGTCGGTGGAGGCCACCTGGGCGGCACCCAGCGCCTGCTGCCACTGGCCCAACCGCGCGCGCATGGCCGTTGAATGGCGCAACCCGCAGGTATGCGCCTGCTCGATCCGTGACTTGTCCGGCACCACCACCACCAGCACCTGCACGCCCTGCGCCTTGAGCTGCGTGGTCCAGTGCTGCATCAGCCGCACGCGCTGCTGCAGCACCTGCTCGCCCGCACCCGGCGGCGGGCGCAGTCCGTCGCGGTAGAACAGCCAGTCCGGGCACCCCAGTGCCACCTGCGGCCCCAGGTCGCCGAGCAGGCGATAGCGCAGCGCGGCCGTGGCCAGGTCGGCCTGGGCCTGCACCGGCAACTTGAGCGCTTCGTTGATCGCGCGGCCAGCTTCGCCGTCGGCCCAGCGTGCCGGTGCCAACGCGGCCGCGGGGATCTTCGCCTTGCCCAGCATCCAGCCACCGGTCAGCAGGCCGATGACCAGCAGCGCGATCACCAGCGCGGCGGTGGGACGGTGGGCACCGGGCGGCGCGGCCGGTGGCAGGGGCGCGGGCGCGCCGGGACGTGCACTCATCGGGTTACTGCCCCAATGCCTTGTTCACGCGCGCGGTGAACTGCGCCGGGGTCATGATCGACGCGTTGTCCCACTGGCCCTGGGCCTGCGGGCCGAACCCGTACACCGGTTCGAACATCTGCCAGACCAGCACCTGCGGCGGATTGGTGCGGAAGTCGTCGGACTCCAGGTACTCCAGCAGCATGATCCACGGGCCCACGTTGCCGGCCTTCCAGTTCACCGTGACCGGGCGGTCCAGCGCGTTGGAAAGCTTCTGCGGGAAACCGAAGTAGGCCTGCACCATGCTGTGCCCGGTCACGTGCACCGGTGCCTTGCCACTGTCGAGCAGGCCCTGCGATTCGGCGGCGCGGCGCACGGTGAAGGTTTCGCGGCCCACCGCGGCACGCTGTTCCGGTGGCAGGAACAGTTCGGCCAGGTCGCCATAGCGGCGCTCGCGGGTTTCCTTGCCCAGCGGCGTGCCCGTGCCGGGCTCGCCGGCCAGGTTCGGCACGGCCTGCTTGATGCGTGCCGCCAGCGCATCGGCGGTGGCATCGGCGGCGGCCTGGGTCCAGTGCTGGTCGCTGCGATAGAACACGTCGGTGCCGCCCGCGCGCACGCCGGCCAGCACTTTGCGCGCATCCAGTGCATCGACGCCGGCCTTCTGCAGCGAGCCAAGAATGGTGTCGTAGCGCTTTTCCACCGAAGCACTCACCACCTTGCCCGCGGGCAGGCGATCTTCGTAGAACAGCACCTTGTCGGGCAGCAGCAGCAGCTCCAGGCGCACGCCACGTGCGGCAAGGCGGGCCTTGGTTTCGGCGATCAGGCGGGTGGAGGCATCGACCGCCTGCATGTCCACCTCGCTCAAGCTGCCCCATGCAGGGAACAACCAGCCGTCCTTGCCGACCAGCACGATGGCCGAGTCGTCCTTGCTGGCGGCGGGCGGTGCGGCGGCGGGCGCCTGCGCCTGCGCGACACCGGTACCGGCCAGTGCGCACAGCACGGCCAGCAGCGGCAGACCGGCACGCAGGCGACGGCGGGGAGCGGTGGGGGTCAGCAAAGAATGCGTATCCATGTCGTTCATGCCTTTTCCAATGTCAGTAGTACAAGGTAGCGGTAGCGAACAGACCCTTGGCGCGCTGCGTATCGCCGCCGCCCAGGGCGAACCGGTACTGCACGGCCAGGTCCAGGTAGGACCGCGCCGCGTTGTAGTGGTCTTCGCGGAACCAGTAGCGCACGCCCACGCCGGGGCCGGCACCGAGCGACCAGCTGCGGTCGGTGTCGGACAGGTCGAACGATTGCGCGCCGATCAGCGGGTAGGTGATGCCGCGCACCTTGGAGCGCTGGTCGATCCAGTCCGCGCCGATCACCAGGTACGGGCTCAACACCCAGCGGGTCTGCTCGGCACCGAAGCGGTAGCTGCGGCCGGCGCGCAGTTCGGCGGCACCGAACCACTGCTGGCGACGCAGGCGACCGTCGGAGTCGGTCAGCCGCGCCACGATGTCGCCGTTGCTGTCGATCTGATCCACGGTGAAGCGCGCGCGGTTGTCATCCCAGGTAAAGCCGGCCTGGGCGTACCCACTGAGCGTCCACCACTGGTTGACGTCGGTGCGCACACCGGTGCCTTTGTAGAAGCCGTAGGTGAGGTAGGACATCCAGCCGCCGGCGTTGTCCTGCAGGCGGTAGCGGGCCGCGGTGGTCATCTGCAGCGGCTGGCTCGATTCGATCTGGATCCGGCACTGGATGGCGGCCGAATCCGGGTACACGCCGCCGTTGCGGGTGGCGGTGCCGAGGAACTGGCGGCGCTCGATGCCGGCGCTCAGGCCGGTCTGGCCGAAGGTGTAGCGCGCACCGAACGCACCGATGGTGGACGGCCACCCGGCGATCGACCGCGAGCGGCTGAGCCGCTCGGCGCGCGTGCGGGCATCCTCGCTGGGGATGCCGGTGCACGGGTCCACCGCCTGCAGCGATTCGAAGGTGCCGCCTTCGTCATACAGCGTGTTGGCCAGGCGCGCATACAGTTCCATCGTGCCGTGCTGGTTGTTGAGTTTCTGCGGCCGCCAGAACGCTTCGAGCGTGCCGAACACCGAGTCGCCGGGCGTGCTGATGGCTGCGCCGCCCAGGTTGGTGGCGGCCTGGCGCGCGCCGCGATAGCCCGCCGACAGCGTCATGCCCCATTCCCGCGAATAGTTGGCGATGGAGCTGCGCGTGTTGTAGCGCTGCGCGGCATCCAACGGCAGCGTGCCGGCGTCGGCGCTGTCGATCGCCCCGCGCAGCAGCGTCACCGCCTGCGGGTGCTGGCCGAGCGCCGCGTTGGAATAGGCCTGGTCCAGCACCACCGTGGGCGGTGCCTTGCCGGTTGCCTCGGCCGCCTGGAAATCGCCCAGTGCGCTGCGCGGATCACCCGCGCGCTGGTTGAGGTAGCCACGCTGCATCAGCAACCCGGCATCCTGCGGCGTGGTGGCCAGCGCGGTATCCAGGCGCTGGCGGGCTTCGGCCTGCTGGCTGCGGTCGCCGGCGGCCAGCGAGGTGGTGAGCAGCGACTGCAGTGGCGCGCTGTCCTGCGCCGCCTGCACGGCCTTGCGCGCCTCCTCGATGGCCTGCTGGTAGTCCTGCCGACCGTAGGCGGCATAGGCACGCTGGGCGGCGCCGCCCTCGCCCTGCAGGTCGGTGGGGGTCAGTTCGCATTGGGTGCCGTAGGGCGTTTCGCGGCACTGCTGGATCGGCGCGGGATAGCTGGTGTCGGTGAGCGCCACGCCCGGTCGCGCCGAGCGCATCGAACGGGTGCGCAGCGCCACCGCATCGGCGATGGCACGGCGTGTATCGGCATCTTCGTCGGTCAGTGGATCGGTGCGCAGCGGGGCCAGCAGGCGCTCGGCACGCTCACGGTCGCCGGCGGCCAGCGCCGCATCCACCGCCAGCAGACGCACGTTGCGTTGCTGCTGGCCATCCAGCCAATCCTGGGCCAGCACGCGGTCGAAGTCTGCATTGGCCTGCGCGCTGCGACCCAGCCGTTGCTGCAGGTAGCCGCGCATCACCAGCGCGTTGGTGTCTTCATTGTCCTGTTCAATCGCATCGGACGCGGCATCTACCGCCTCGGGCAACTGGTTGCTGAGCAGCAACGCGGTCATCAGCAGCAAGCGATGGCTGCCCGACTCCGGCGCCAGTTCCACCGCCTGGCGCGCGGGTGCCACGGCATCCTGCGGACGCAAGGCGATCAACGCCTGGTAGCCGGCCTGCGCCGGCACGACCGCCTGCTCGCGTTTGATCCGCAACTGCGCGGCAAGAATATCGGTGCGGTTCGGCGCGCCCAGCGACAGCGCGGTGGCCGCCGCCTGCTGCGCCTCGTCCAGCTTGCCGCCGGCCTCCAGCGAGGCCACCCACAGGATCGCCCAGGCACCCTGCTGCGGCTGCTGGCGGAAGGCCTGCTCGGCCTTGCTGGCGGCTTCTTCCATACGGTCGCTGTTGAACGCCTCGTAGGCCTGGGCCGCCAAGGGAAACGCGCGTTGATAGGCCAGCTCGGCCGCGGTCGGGCGGGCGGCGGTGGCACCACGCACGTTGGTGCCAGCGGCGGCGGCGGCACGCGGTGCAGCGGCGGCCAGCCCCGGCAGGGCCGGGTCGCTGATGCCATCGGCAAGTGCCCGTCGCGCCAGCGCGCGCGCCTCGTCGGTGCGGCCCAGTTTCTGCGCCGCGTAGATCTGCAGCAGGCGCAGGCGCGCCACGTCCGGCCGCAACCGCACCGCTTCGCTGGCGGTACGGTAGGCCTGTTGATAGTCGCCACGGTCGTAGGCACCGAAGGCCTGTTCGGCGATGCGGTACGCGTTGCCCGACAGCGGCAGCGATTCCTGCGCGTGCACGCTGGCACTGCCCAGGCCGATCAGACTCAGCGCGATCACGCTGGAAAGCAGGGTGGTTCTCATGCCTTCAGCTCTCCGGTGGCGCTGTATTGGGGTTGGCCCGAGCGGCGGTGCTGCTCGCGCACTGCTTCGGCAATCGCCGCTTCGGTGGCGACACCGTGCTTGACCAGGTAGTCGCCGATGCGGCCGTCGCGCTGCGGCTTGTATTCGTCCAGCACGCGCTCGAACTGGTCGCGTGCGATCAGCCGCATCTCCACCAGCAGGTCGCCCAGTAGCGGCACGGCGTCGATGCGGTAGGTTTCACCGCTGATCAGGCGCAGGCCCGCATTGATTTCGCTCTCGCGCGCGATCGACTGCGTCAGTCCGGTGGCATGCACATCGTGCAGCAACTGGGCCTGCTCGGCCTCGCTGAGCGGGTTGGCCACCGCGATCGACAAGGTATCGGCGGTGCTGCCCGGCAGCGGCAACAGGCGCCACTGCACGCAGGCTTCGACCGAGAGCGGGAACTGTCCGGCCTGCAGGTAGTCGACGTCGATCACCGCGCGGGCCAGGTCGCCCTGGAAGGCGATCGCCTCGGCCAGGGTTTCATCGTCCAACCAGCCCTGCGACACCAGGATGCGGCCCAGCGGCTGCTGGCGCCCGCCCTGCTGTTGCTGCAGCGCCTGCTCCAGCCGCTCCGGCTCCACGGCCTGCCAGGTGGTGAGCAGTTCGCCCAGGCGCTTGCGGGTCTGCACCAGCTGCGAGGCACTGGGGAAATCGTGCATGGTCTTGTCCCACACCATGCGCTTGCCGAACAGCAGGTACAGCAGGAACATCCGCCACGCGCGCGCGGTGGCCATGAAGTTGATCATGTTGCCGACCACCATGCGCGGGATCGACATCAACGCGTGTTCCCAGCCGTACAGCTTGTTGACGAAGTAGAAGCGCTGCACCACGCGGGTGGCCAGCGCGGCGGTGGTGATCAGCGCCACGTTCATCTGCCAGGTGCCGGCCTGGAAAATGGTCGGGAACTGGGTGGTCCATACCCCGGTCACGTTCAACAGCCAGAACAGCAGCAGCTGCAGGAAGATGATGTAGGCGATGATGCTGATGAACGAGGTGACGATGCCCTTGCGGTCGCGCGCCAGCAGGTACTTGGTGGCCAGCGAACCGCGCCAGCCCAGCGTCTCCCAGCTCTGCAGGCCGATACCCAGCACCCAGCGCGCTTTCTGCCGGTAGGAGGCGCGGAAGTTGTCGGGGAAATATTCGCGCACGCACAGCGCCATCGACTGGGTGCTCTCGCGCACCGGTCCCCACCCGAACCACGACGGCCGGCGCACGCGGAACTGCACCGGGAAGCGGGCGAAGATCGAATGCATGCCCATCGCCGCCAGCCGCGCACCCACGTCGTAGTCTTCGGTGAGGCTGTCGGTGTTGAACGGCTGGTTGTCGGTGGCCTCACTCAGCGCCAGCAGCGCCTTGCGCGAGAAGCAGGTGCCGACGCCGGCCGAGGGCACCATGCCGGACACGCTTTCGCGCACCACCAGGTCCTTGGCATGCCATTCGGCGAACTCGTCCATGTACACGCCGGCGATCAGCTCGTACCACTCGCGGTCCAGCGAGGTGACCGGCAGCTGGATCATGTCCTTGCGCGGCAGCAGGTAGTTGAAGAAGCGCAGCTCCATCGGGTGCAGCACGTCTTCGCTGTCGTGCAGGATCACCCCGGCAAATTCGATGTCGTGGCGCTTCTCGTAGTCGAAGATCGACAGGATCAGCCAGTTCAGGCAGTCGGCCTTGCTGGTCGGGCCGGCATGCGGCACTTCCACGCGGCGCAGGCGCTTGTAGCGCCGCCGCATGCGCTCCACTTCGGCGATGGTCTCGGCGTCGTTGGGATAGGTGCCGACAAAGACGATGTACTCGCGGTAGTCGAGCACATCGATCATGTTCTCCACCATCTGCGCGATCACGTCGTACTCGGCCCAGGCCGGCACCATGATCGCCAGTGGTTGTTCCGGACGCTGCAGCAGGTCCTGCTGGGTCAGCGGGCGGTATTCGCGGCGCTTCTTGACGGTCAGGGTGCGCCAGCTTTCGCGCACCCAGTACCAGATGTCGATGAACAGGTCGTCGAGGCTGGAGATCAGGATCAGCACGGCGACCGCCGCTGCCACTGTTTCCAGGGCAGCGTAGTAGTTGGCCAGCTGGATGTTCCAGAACAGACCGTCCACGGCCGGTCAGTGACCGTTGCTTGCGGACGTGCGGCGACGACGGACCTGGGTTACACGGGCCGCCAACAGCGCGAACACCACCAGCCCGACCAGGACCAGCAACCACACCATGTGCTGTTGCCACCAGGGCTGCGGATTGCCGCTCTCGGCCAGGCGCGCGCCATAGGGGTCGTGGCTGTCGAAATCGCTGACCACGCCGCTGCCGTCGAGCACGGCCAGGTCGCCGCGCAACAGACGGAACGGCTGGTCCAGCGCCGGGCCCTGCGCGCCGAGGTCGTTGTAGAGCACGCCGGTATGGCCGCCCCCGTCCACCACCTGCACGGCTGCGGCACGGTCCAGGCCGGCCAGGTCGAGCAGCGGCTGGGTGGCACCGTTGACCACCAGGCGGCCGTCCTTCAGACCCGCCGGCGTGACCCCGGAGGGGGCCAGTGCGAAGGCCAGGTAAGGCCGCCCCGGGCTGATCGCGGTACCGGCAGCGACCACCTTCAGTTCGGCCGCCTGCGGCGACACGCCGACCGCACTGGCGATGGCGATCACCTTGGCCAGCGACGCCGGGGCGTCCTGCAGCCAGCTGGCCGGCACGAACACCTCATTGGCGTGGGCCAGCTGGCTGGCGGCACCGACGAAGTCGGCGTCCAGGGTGCGCTTGGCCAGCGTCAGGTGGCTGCTGGGCAGGATCGATACCGGGAACGCGGTGGCCGGGTCATGGCAGTACGGACGCGCCGGCTGGCGCAGGAAGCTGATGCGCACCTCGTTGCGTGCGGCCAGCGCGTAGGCCGGCACCTTGGCCACCAGCCGCTGCGGCTTGCCGTCGGCGGCGAGCACCTTGGCGCCCAGCAGGTAATCGTTGAAGTAGAGGCTGGCCACCGCGCCCTGCCCGGCCGCGTTGGGTGCGGCGGACACATCGACCACTACCTGGTCGGGCAGGCGGCCGTCGGCCGACAGCGCACCGAGCGCGAAGCTGGCGGTGCGATCGCCGCGGGTCACGATGTCCAGGGTGCCGGCGATATTGCCCAGGCGACTGAGCAGGACCGCGTTGTCGCCCACCGGTGCCGGGCTGGCTTCGGCCACCTGCAGGGTGTGGCCCAGTGCATAGGCGCGCCACTGTTCACTGAGCAGGCCGGCCACCTTGGCGCCGGCGTTGGCCGCCACCACCAGGGTCGGGCGCCCGGCCACGGCGGCGACGCTGACCGACGCGGTGCCGGTGCCCTTTTCCAGCGCGGCCATGTCGCTGCCCCGCCAGGCGGTGAAGGCGCTGGCGGCATCGCCGCCACTGGCACCGACCTCGGTGGCCAGTGCATCCAGGGCGGCGCGCACGCCGGCACGCAGCGGGTCGGTACTGATCGCCACGTCGATGGCCAACGGACCACTGTCGCGCAGCGACAGCAGCGCCCCGACTTCGGCCAGGCTGGCAATGCGATGCTGGGTGCCGCCTGCGGCCAGGGCCGCGTACGCCGGCACGCCCTGCAGGCTGGCCGGAATGGTGATGCCGGTGAGGTCCACCGTGCTGCCCACCGCCGGCAGTGCCACCACGTCCACCTGCTTGCCGCCGTTGCGCAGCGCCGCGCCCACCCGCCACGCGGCGTCGTAGGCCGGCGCCTGCAGCGTCTTGCCATCCACCAGCACGCGCACGCGCGTCGGCAGTGCGCCCCAGGCCTTGGCCACGGTGTTCACTGCACGCCCGTCGAAGCGGTAGCTGAAACGCGAGTCCGGCGACAGCCGCAGCACGTTGGCCGGCGCGCTCTGGTCGGCGCAGCGGTAGTCGGACACCACCGACCACCAGCCCACGGCCACGCGGACGAAGCCGTTGTCACGCGGCAGGCCATCGATGGCCAGCAGCTGGCTGGCATCGCCCTGCGCGTCGGTGATCGACCGCGCCGCGACTGGGTCGCCGTCGACCGACCACAGCCCCGAACTGCGCCCGGTATGACCGCGTACGTAGCGGCCATCCAGCTGCAACTGCGCGTCGCGGGTAGGCACGCCGGCCGGGACCGGCAGGTAGATTTCGCGCTGGCTTTCCTGGCCGCTGAGGGTCAACGGCTGGCGGAAGCCCAGCTCACGCAGCGTCATGCTGCGCGTCACGGTGGCATCGGCTGCCCACTCGGTGAACTGCCCGGCCGCGGTGTCGGCGGCGTAGGCAGAACCAAGGGGGAGTGCCAGGACCAGGGCCAGCGGTAATACCTGGGGAAAACGAGCGGTACTACGGTTGGTCGGGGTCATGGCGTCACTTCGGAAAGGGAGGATTGGGACAGCGGCGCCGCATGGGCGGCCACGAACTCGTCGAACGGTTCACCGCGCAGCGCGGCAACGATCCGCGCCGAGGCGCGTCCATCGCCGTACGGGCTGGCATCGGCGATGAAGTGCGCCGCCACCCGCGGTCCGTTGCAGGCGTCGTGCACGGCGGCCACGATCCGCGCCGGGTCGGTGCCCACCAGGCGCACCACGCCGGCCTGCACCGCTTCGGGGCGCTCGGTGACATCGCGCATCACCAGGACCGGGCGGCCCAGCGCCGGGGCTTCTTCCTGCACGCCGCCGGAGTCGGTCAGCACCACATGCGCGCGCTGCATCAGGCGCACGAAGCTGAGGTAATCCTGCGGTGGAATCAGGTGCACGTTGTCCAGCCCGCCCAGATGGGCATGCACCGGCCCCTGCACGTTCGGGTTGAGGTGCACCGGGTACACGATCTGCAGGTCGTCGCGCAGGGCCAGCTCGGCCAGCGCGCGGCAGATGTTCTCGAAGCCGCCGCCGAAGTTCTCGCGGCGGTGGCCGGTGACCAGCAGCAGCTTGCGCTGGCTTTCCAGGAACGGGAAATGCGCATCGATCGAGGTGCGCAGCGTCGCGTCCTGGTCGATGCGTTCGACGGTCTGTTTGAGCGCGTCGATGACGGTGTTGCCGGTCACGCTGATGCGCCCGGCCAGGTTTTCCTGTTCCAGGTTGTAGCGCGAACTGTTGGTGGGGGCGAACAGATGATCGGCGACCACGTCGATCACGCGGCGGTTCATCTCTTCGGGCCACGGCTGCTGCAGGTCGCCGGTGCGCAGCCCGGCTTCCACGTGCGCTACCGGAATGCGGCGGTGGAAGGCGGCCAGCGCCGCGGTCATCGCCGTGCTGGTATCGCCGTGCACCAGCACCCGGTCGGGCTGTATCTGTTCGTAGAGCGCGTCGAGTTTGGCGAACAGACGGGAACACAGCCCGTTGAGGGTCTGGTTGGCGACCATGACATCGAGGTCGTGATCGGGGTGGATGTCGAACAGCGACATCACCTGGTCAAGCATCGCCCGGTGTTGGCCGGTGATGCAGACAAGGGACTCGATGCCCGGCGCGGCATGCAGCGCGCGGACCAGCGGTCCCATCTTGATGGCTTCAGGCCGCGTACCAAAAACAGATAGAACCTTCACCCGACTGCTCCCTGTGATGACCAACGACTGTGACTTCCATCACGCAAATCGTAGGCCAAGTGCGGCGAGCTAGCCAGTGCAACGTGATGGACATCACATTTCCCCGGAAAAGTGACGCTGTGCGTCACTTATTGCCCCGGAGCACGGCTCATTGTGGCGCTTTTGTCCGTGTCACCCGGGTGAAAGCTCGAACACCTGGCGCAGGTAGGCCAGGTAGCCGGGGTCATCGCACATGCTCTTGCCCGGCGAATCGCTGAGCTTGGCCACCGGCTGGCCGTTGCAGCGGACCATCTTGATGACGATGTTGAGCGGGGTCGGCCCCAGGTCGTTGGTGAGGTGCGTGCCGACGCCGAAGGCGACCTGGCAGCGGCCACGGAAGTAGTCGAACAGCTGCATCACCTTCTCGATGTTCAAGCCATCGCTGAAGACCAGCACCTTGCTGCGCGGGTCCACGCGGCGGTCCTTGAAGTGCGCGAGCATGCGGTCGCCCCAGGCGAAGGGATCGCCGGAGTCGTGGCGCACGCCATCGAACAGCTTGCAGAAGTACATGTCGAAGTCGCGCAGGAACGCGTCCAGCCCGACCACGTCGGAGAGCGCAATGCCGAGATCGCCGCGGTATTCGCGCGCCCACGATTCCAGCGCGGCCACCTGCGAATCGCGCAGGCGCGGGCCCAGTGCCTGGAACGCCTGCAGGTACTCGTGGGCCATGGTGCCGTGCGGGGTCATGCCGTACAGGCGGGCGAAATGCACGTTGCTGGTGCCCACGAACTGCGCGCCCAGCGCGTCGCGCATCATCGGCAGCATGCGCGCATGCCATTCACGCGAGTAGCGGCGGCGGCTGCCGTAGTCGGCGATGCGGCACAGCTCGAAGCCGGGCGTGTCGCGCAGCAGCGCGGTCTTGGCCTGCAGGCGGCGCTCGCCTTCGGCGAAATCGGCGGTGGTGGTGTTGCGGAACCACACCTCGTTGATGATCGCCAGCAGCGGCACTTCAAACAGGATGGTGTGCAGCCAGGGGCCGGTGATGTCCAGCTCGATCTCGCCGGGCACGCTGGCCGACGGCTGCAGCCGGATGTACTTGCGGTCCAGGTGGAACAGGCCGAGGAAATCGGCGAAGTCCGCTTTGACGAAGCGCAGGCCGCGCATGTACTCCAGCTCTTCGGTGCTGAAGCGGAGCTGGCACAGGTGGTCGATCTCGGCGTTGATCTGGTCGATGTAGCTGGCCAGGTCGATGCCGGGGGTGCGGCACTTGAACCGGTACTGGACCTGGGCGCCGGGATGCTGATGCAGCACCGCCTGCATCATGGTGAACTTGTACAGGTCGGTGTCGAGCAGGGACTGGATGATCATGCGGCGATTATGCGCCTGCGTGGATGTACCCACCAACGGTGGGTACCTACCGGGATGCGGCGATTATGCGCCTGCGTGGATGTACCCACCAACGGTGGGTACCTACCGGGTGCGGCGATCAGACGCCTGCGTGGATGTACCCACCAACGGTGGGTACCTACCGGGATGCGTGCCCACGGTGGGCCATTACCGCGCGCGCAGCAGCCGTGGAATCTGCACGACCGCGTGGGCCCAGATCGCGGCGAACACCGCGCCCTGTACCGGCAGGCTGCGCTGGTCGGCTTCGAACTTGCGGAAGTAGCGCCACAGACCACGGTGCTTGTGCCATTCCACGAAGAACGGCCGCGAGCGGCTGGACACCCCGCGCACGTGCACCGCCTGCAGGTCGTTGGCGATCGCCACCAGCGCGCCGGCTTGGCGCACGCGACGGCACAGGTCGAGGTCTTCGGCGTGCAGCCGGTAACCGGCATCCCAGCCGCCGATACGGTCGAACAGGGTGCGCGGCATCAGCAACAACGCCCCCGACAGCGCCGGCACCGGCTGCAGCGGCAGGCTGTGGTCCACCGGGATCGCCAGCTTGGCGCCCTGCCCCGGCGAGCGCAGCATGGCCCCGAAGTCCGGATCACGACGGCGCACTGCCGGATCGGGCTGGCCCTGCTCGTCGACCTGTTCCATGCCCAGCAGGCAATCGCCGATGGCCATGCCGCGTTCGCACAGCGCGGCCAGGGTGCCCGGCTCGACCAGCAGGTCGGGGTTGATGAAGGCCAGCCACGGTGCGCGGCTGTCGGCCACGCCCTGGTTGTTGGCGGCCGCGAAACCGGGGTTGTCCGGGTTGGCGATGAAACGCACGCGCGGGTCGGCGGTGGCGTGGCGTTGCACGATATCCAGGGTGGCATCGGTGGACCCGTTGTCGACCACCCGGATCTCGACCACGCCGTCGGCCCCGCGCAGCTTGGCCAGACAGGCATCCAGCGTGCTCGCGCTCTGGTAGCTGACAACGATCGCGGCGATGGCAATGCTCACACGGGTCACTCCGGAAGGGATGCAGGCGGCGGGGCGAACAAGTCGCCCTGCGAACGCGGCATTATCGCCTGCCGGTGCAGCTGCTGCAGGGTTTCACGGGTGCTGCGCAGCGGGTCGGCCATCAGGAACGCGGCCAGGCGGGGCTGCCAGCCCGGCCAGCGGGTGCCCAACGCGTCCATGTCGCCGTCGAACGCAGTGGCTTCGCCGGCGCGCGCCACGAAGGCGGTTTCGCACAGCGCATTGCGCCAGCCCAGCCCGGCCATGCGCAGGCTCAGGTCAACCAGCGCGGCATTCCACGAGCCGTAGCTGTGCATGTCCAGGCCACCGGCCTTGCGCCGGGCGTTGGCCCGCAGCAGTACCGCGTGGGTCACCGCCGAGGGTAGTTCAGGATGCATCGGCGGCAACCCGGCGCAGGCCTGGGCCATTGCATAGAGGTCGGCCGGTACCGGGTCGATCTCGCCCAGCCGTGGCCAGGCCGCGGTTTCACCGGCGTTGCACCACGGCGTGGCCGAGCCGATCGACGGGTCACGCGCGAAACAGGCATCCAGCTGCTGCAGCCAGCCCGGCGCGGGAATGGCGTCGGGCGCCAGCACCACCACGTCGGCGCCTGCGCAGGCACGCAACATCTCATCCAGGTGGGCCACCTCGCCGATGCTGCGCGCGCGCCGGGTGTACTCGGCACGCAGCCGGGTGTGGGCCAGCCAGTGCTCGATCACCGGCTGCACGCGCGGGCCGGCCTGGCCGTCGTCGGCCAGCCATACCGCGGTGTCGGCCGGCGTGCCGGCGTCCAGTGCGCCCAGGCAAAGATCCAGGGCGGTGTCATCGACCCCGATCGGCAGCAGCACGATCGTCCCCATCGGTCCCCCTGTCTGCGGCACGCGTGGCCGCAGCGTAGCTCAGTTCTTCGGCTTCGGGTGGTTCGGGAACGGCTCCATGGCACGGAAGCGGTTGCTGTACTCGTCGGTGAGGTTGCGCGATTCCTGCGCGTTGCGGACGATGGTCGGGGTCAGCAGCACGATCACTTCCGAACGACCGGTGTTCTGGGTCTTCCTGCCGAACAGGGCGCCCAGCACCGGGATCTTGCTCAGACCCGGAACGCCGTTGGAGCCATCTTCGTCGGAGTTGGTGATCAACCCGGCCAGCATGATGGTGTCCCCGCTCTGCACGGCCGCTTCGGTGGAAATCTTGCGCGTGTTGATCGGCGGGTTGCAGGTGGTCTTGGTCGGATCGCAGCCGGCCGGAATGGCACCGGCCGAGCTGACTTCCTGCACGATGTCCAGGAACACCACGCCATCGCGGGTGATGCGCGGGCGCACCTTGAGGATCACGCCGGTGTCCAGGTACTGCACCTGGCTGTAGGTGTTGTCGCCGCCGGTGCCGGTGTTGACCGACACCGAGTTGATCGGGATCTGGGTGCCCACGTTGAGCGTGGCTTCGGCGTTGTTGCGCACGAACAGCGACGGGGTCTGCAGCAGGCGCAGGTTGCTGACCTTGTCCAGCGCCGTCACCACCGCCGCCGCGTTCTTGCCGAGGAAGGTCCAGCCCACCCCGCCATCGCCGACCGCGCCGGAAATGCTGCCCCAGATCGAACGCCCCAGCGCGCTGGGCAGGTCGATGCCGCTTTCGGTCTTGCCGGTGGCCACGGCCTGCTCGAAGAACCAGTTCACGCCGTAGCTGAGGTCGCCGGTCAGCGACACTTCGGCCACCTGCGCTTCGATGTGGACCTGCATCGGCATCACGTCGAGCTTTTCAATCACCTCGCGGATCGACCGCCAGGCTTGCGGGGTGGAGCGCACCAGCAGCGTGTTGGTTTCTTCCACCGCCGAGATACCCACGGTGTCGCCCTGCACTTCCAGGCTGAAACTGGCGTTGCCGCTCTGCCGCTGCGGCAGGCTCAGGGTGCCCTCGCCCAGCCCGCCGCGGCCACTGCCGCTGCCGGACCCGGTGTTGAGCGAGGTGCTGTTGGTGGCGTTGTCGCGGCCGCCCAGGTCCATCTGGGTGGCGCCCGGTGCAAGTGAACCGCTGCTGCCGCGCCCACCGCGGCTGTTCTCGTTGGCAAAGGCTTCGGCGAGGCGCTCGGCCAGGTCCTTGGCCTTGACGTAACGCAGCTCGTAGGAGAACAACCGTGCGCTGCCACCGGCGGTGTCGATGCGCTCCAGCCACTGTTGGATCTGGTCGAGATACCGCGCCTGCGGGGTGATCACCAGCACGGCATTGGCGTTCTCCAGCGGCAGGAAGCGGAACATGCCGGCGCTGGGCGTCTTGCTTTCCTCACCGAACACTTTCTCCAGGTCAGCGGCGACCTGTTCGGCCTTGCCGGTCTGGATCGGGAACACGCCCACCGACATGCCCGACAACCAGTCGACGTCGAAGATCTCCACCGTGCGCAGGTAGTTTTCCAGTTCGCTGCGGGTGCCGCCCAGGGTAATGACGTTGCGCCCACTGTCGACGTTGACGATGGCATTGGGGCGCGCGTACGGCTCCAGCACCTTCTTCATTTCGGTGGCCGAGATGTACTGCAGCGGGATCACGCGCACCTCGAAGCCGCGCGCGTTGGCCGCCGGGGCGGTGCTCGGCGCGACGGTGCCGGCCAGTGCCTGGTCGGCGGCGACGATGTTGTAGCGGCCACCGCTGTAGACCATGCGCGCGTTGTTCCAGCCCAGCACCATCTCCAGCAGGTTCAGCGCCTGCGCCGACGACACCGGCTTGGGCGTGGCCAGGGTGACGGTGCCCTGCACGCCGGGGGCGATGACGTAGTTCTGGCCGAGCATGTCGCCCAGGATCGCCTTGACCACCGCGTGTACCGATTCCCCTTCGAAGTTGAAGGTGGCCGTGCCATTGCCGGCCTGCCCCAGCGACGGTGCCGCGGCAGCCGCCGCGCTGCGGTTGATCATGGTGCCGGTGCCGCGGCGGATCACCGGCTGCGGTGCACCGGTGGCTTCCAGCGGTTCGGCATTCACGCCGTCACGGGAGCCGTCCCCGGCGACCACCTGGTGGCTGTCGAGCACGGCGTTGCGGCGCACTTCCGGTGCAGGCACCGTGGCGCAGCCGACCAGCACGCTGGCAAGCAGGGACAGGGAGAAGAGACGCGGTGAAAAAAGGCGCAGTGTCATGCTGTCACTCTAAGGGTTCTGGCCGGAGCCGCCCGCGGGCGGTCGCTGCGATTGTTGTTGTTGCTGCAGTTGCTGGCGGCGCGCCTGGATGCGCGCACGGATGGCCTGCATCTGTGCATCACTGGGGCCTTGGGCCGGGGTAGTGGGCGCGGCGGGTGCCGGCGGTGCCGGTGCCGACGGGGTGGCTACCTGCACCGGCCGCACGGGCTGGCCGGGCGGCGGCGGCGACGGCAACGGCATCACCCCGGCGCCGGCCGGCGGCACCGCGCCATTGACCGGGTTGCCCAGCACGGTCGGCGGCTCGCCGCCCTGCCCGTTGAACACGGTCAGTTCCAGCACCTGGGTGCCGCCGGGGCCACTGACCGTGGCGCTGCGCGGTTCCAGTGCCAGCAGCTGCCAGCCGTTGACCGGGTCGCCGTTGAGGCGCAGGCGCAGCGACTGCTTCTGGTCGGTGGTGAGGATGGCCATGCTGAATTCGGACGTGAGCAACACCCCGGTCAGGCTGACCGCACTGGACGCGCCCGGCTCGCTGCCACCAAGCAGGTACGGACGCGGCCGGCGGTCTTCGGCGAACAACGGGCGCGCGCCGATCTGGGCGTAGGCTTCGGCCGACCCGATGCGCTCCGGCGAGGCCGCCGGCAGCACCGGCAGCGGCGACGCGGTGCGGTCGCCCTCGGCGGCCACCGGGAGGTGGCTGCCCAGCCCGAACAGGCTGGCGATCCAGATCGCGGCGGCCCATGCCATTACGGTGGCCAGCCACCAGCTGCGCAGGGAGGTGAGCTCAATCTTCATGGCCGGTCTCCGCAGCATCGGCAGCCGCATCGTCGGCACTGGTCGCAGTTGCGGCTGCATCCACGCCGGCCTGCGCTGCATACGCGGCTGCGTTGGCGCTCGCGTCTGTCCGGGCGTCGGCGTCGGCCTGGGCGTTGGCGGCGGCTTGGGCATCGGCCGGCACGGGTCCGGCCGGGGTCAGGCCGCTGCCATCGGCCGGCAGCGCGGCACCGGCCGGCGCCGGCGCGACCGGATCCGAGGCGCCCCCGGGCTGGAGATAGCCCACCAGTTCGAAGGACACGTCCAACCCGGTGCCGGTTTCATTCGGCGATTGCTGGAAGCGCTGTGCGAGCAGGTTGAGGTTGTTGACGAACAGGCGCGGGCTGCCGGTTTCCAGGGTGTAGAGCACGGCGGCCATTTCCGGTATGCCACAGCGCAACCGTACCTGCAGCGCCACCTTCGGGAACACGGCATCGGCGCTGGTGTCCTGCAGTGGCGAGCGGTTGCTGATGGTGCAGCTGCGGTTGCCGGGGCTGGCCGATGCCACGGCGTCCTGCAGGCGCGAGGACAACGCTGCGGCGGCCGACTCGGCGGTGGCCTCTCGCAGGAAACCGGGCCGGCCCGCCAGGGCGGCCTGTGCCTGCTGCAGCCCCCGCGCGACGGCGCCGCGCTGCTGCAGCTGCGCCTGCACGCGCTGATCGCGCTCCTGCAGGTCGCTGATGTCGGTATTGATGGCCAGCAGTGGCCGGGTGAACCACGGGTGCACCAGCACCAGGTAGGCCAGCGCGATCACCGCCAGCAGCAACGCCAGCGCCAGCCAGCGGTCACGGCGTGTGGTCGGCATTGCCATCGGCACCCTCCGCGACAGGTGCAGCGGCGGGCGCTGCAGGGGTGGCACCGGGCAACGGCTGAAGTTCGGCGGTCAGCGTGAAGCGGTCGCGGCCGGCCGCGCCACCATCGGCCTGCAGCACGCCGGTCAGGTTGACCTTGCGCCACAGCGGCGAGTCCTGCAGCAGCGGCACCAGTTGCGACGCCTCGCGGCTCAGCCCGATCAACTGCAGGGAATCGCCTTCCACCGACAGCTTTTCCAGGTAGGTGCCATCGGGCAGCAACCGGGTCAGTTCATTCCACAGCTCCACGGTGCTGGCATGGGCCATGCGTTTCTGTTCGAGGAAGGCCGCACCTTCGACCAGTGTCTGCAGGTGCTGGCGCTCGGCGGCCACCTGACGCGCATCGCGTGCGGCCGCGTTGACCTGCTCGGCCAGCGCATCGGCCGCGGCCTGGCGGTTGTCCAGGATCTGCTGGCCGGCCAAGGCCAGCAGCACCAGCGCCGCCAGCCCCATCAGCAGGTTCCAGCGGCGCATCGGATCGCGCTGGGCCTGCCGCTGGTCCAGCGGCAGCAGGTTCACCCCCAGCGGCTGGCCCTCGGCATCGGCAATATCCACGCCGGCCAGGCCCTGCGCCCACGGCCCCACCTGCTGCGCCCACTGCTCCAGCGCCTGGCGTGGCATCACCACCAGTTCCACCTGCAGCTGGCCGTCATCCAGCGCGCCCAATTCGCGCACGTCGAAGCTGACCTGCGCCGGTTCAAACGGGGTCTGGCGGTCGATCTCGAACCCCACCACGTCGCGCAGGCGGCTGGCGGCCGCGGCCGGCAGGCGCAGCGGGCGCCGCAGTGCGGCCGCGGCCGGCAGCAGCCAATGCCGCGGCAGCGTGCGCAGGCGCGCATCCAGGCGCTGCTCCAGTGCAGCCGGGGTGTGTGGCCAGGGCAGTTCCAGCACCCGCTCGGTACGCAGGCCGCCATCGCGCAGCACGTGCAGCTGGTCGCCCTGCTGCTGCAGCAACAGCCGCGAGCGCGACCAGCCCAGCGCCCACTGCCAACGCTCGGGCAACCACGCCAGCAACGAACGCCGCCACCAGCGCAGGCCATTGACCACGCCCGGCGCCATCTGCCCCTGTGCCCGCACCAGAGTGTCCCGCCATGCCGTCATCGTGCTGCCATTCCCTGTTCCCAACGAAGGACTGTGTAAGTGGTTCCCGGCGTGCCGGCGGTCCCCGTCCGCACCACGCCCCGCAGAACCGATACCTTGCCGCGTTCATCCATTGCGCGGCTCTCGATACTATAGGTGCCGCTGCCACTGGCAAGCGCCGCACCGCCCACTTTCGCATCTTCACCGGCCTGGGCCCGTTCGCGTTCGGCAAGCAGCCGCGGAGCATCCAGCCCCAGTGCGGTCAACACCGGACCGGCCGCGAAACGCGGATCCGGACGCGACTGCCGACTGTACAGGGTCAGCATCGGCTCCAGCTGTTCATACAGCGTGGCATCCATGCCGAGCACGCGCTGCAGTTCGCCGAGCGTCTCGAAGCGGTTGTTGCGCGGACCATACGGCAGGCCGGCGGCCACATAGTCGGGCAGTTCGGCGCCGCCGCCGGGCTGCTTGAGGCTGTCGGCATCGCGCCAGTCGACGATCGCGCCAGCCAGCGGGCCGGCACGTTCGGGCGCCACGCCCATCGCCGCGAGGAACGCGCGCAGCAACGTGGCGTCGGCCAGGTTCAGGTTGATCTTGCCGTTCTCGTCGACGATCCGCAGGTCGATCCGGCGCTGGTCGAATTCCCAGCGATAGCGGCGGCCATCGGCCACCCACGGTGGTCGGGTCGCACTGGGCTGCAGCCGGTACAACGCGTACTCCAGCCCCGCACGTGCGTGCTCCTGGCCGATGGCGTCGTCGTTGATGACACGCTGCTGCATGTGTTCGATGCGGGCGCTCAGCGCGAACGCGCCGACCACCGCGGTAAGCAGCGCGATCAGCCACAGCACCAGTACCAGCGCGGCGCCGCGCGCGCGCCTCATGGGCGCGCTCCGCGGGACTGCTGTGCCAAGGCCACCACCATGGGCGGCCATGCCGGGCCCTGGCGTGGGGTGACGCTGATGGATACCAGGCTGGGCAGGCGGCGGGTGTCGTCCCAGCGGTCCTGCCACTCCCCCAGTTGACCGTTGCGTGGGTCGATGCCGCGATACCGGAAGGTCACCGCGCGCAGCGCATCGGCCAGCGCCTCGGGCGGGCGCGGCGGTGTCTCTTCGATGCGCTCGCCGTTCTGCACCAGGGTCAGCGCCAGGTCCAGGCGCTGCGCGTCGCCGCTGCCCCGCACCTGCAGTTCGTGTACATACGGGCCACCGCGGCCGAGGTAGCCGGGCAGATCGGACACGAACAGCATGTGCTGCGGCTCGCCAAGGAAGTACACCGGTTCGCGGGTGGGGTCCGGGGGCGTGGTGGCGGTCAGCATGGCCATCGACAGGCGCCGCCGCAGGAAACCTTCCACCGCCCGCATGCGCTCGTTGTGCGCGGCCATCTGTTCGCCGCGCTGGCTGATGGCCAGCGCCGAACGCACGGTGGCAAACGCCAGGGCCAGCCCACCGACCAGCAACGCGGTGGCCAGCAGCACTTCGATCAGGGTGAAGCCGCGCGCCGCACGGCTCATCGCGGCGTCCCCGGGTCGGCGGGCAGCAGGCGCAGGCTGCGCCATTGCATGCGGTCGGCGTCGGTATCACCCCAGGACACCTGCAGGGTCAGCTGCGCCAGGCGCGGACCGGCCACGGTGTCGGCCACCGGCAACGTGTCGGTGCGCGGCTCCTGGTACGGCGCCACCTGCAGCTGCCAGCGGTAGCGTCCGTCTTCCCATTCCCCGCTGCGC
This sequence comes from Stenotrophomonas sp. GQ19, assembly GCF_059758695.1. Lineage (NCBI taxonomy): Bacteria > Pseudomonadati > Pseudomonadota > Gammaproteobacteria > Lysobacterales > Lysobacteraceae > Stenotrophomonas > Stenotrophomonas sp. GQ19. The sequence continues at coordinate 180,508 of NZ_JCAXES010000010.1, forward strand.
TCGCCGTCCTGCAACGGCTCGACCACGCCGGTGACGGCCAGCAGCGATTGCGCATGCAGCACCGCGCGGCTGCGCAGGTCGGCCTGCTTGATCTGCCGCGAGGCCCCGGACAGGCTGCCCAGCAACAACGTCAGCGCCAGTGCCAGCACCGCGAAGGCCACGATCACCTCAAGCAGCGAGTAGCCGCGCTGGTGTTTCATGGGCCCTCCCGCCGTGGGCCCGAGCGTACGTCGCCGGTAATCCAGCCCACGTCGATGTGCCAGACCGCGTCGCGCACCTGCAGGTCGATGCTGCCGCCGCTGGAGGCGCCATCGGGGTAGAACGCGATGGCGCCCTGGCCGGCAGCGGTGGCCACTTCGCGCGCGCCGCGGAAGCGCACCTCCAGGCTGGGCGGCACCGTGCCGTGGCGACCGTTGGCGGCCTGCCAGGTGCGTGCCTGCGGGTCGATCAGGAAGCGCTGCCGCTCACCGGTGGCGATGGCCTGGGTGCGGGTGTAGCGCAGCTGGCTGGCCAGTTCCTTGCCGGCATTGCGCAGCCGCATGCCGTCGATGCCGCCGTTCATCGCCGTGGCGGTGACCGCCCCGATGATGGCGATCAGCGCCACCACCAGCAGCATTTCCAGCAACGACAGCCCGGCCACCCGGCGCGGGGAACGCGGCGGGCGGCGGGGCATGGGCAGGCGTGGCAGGGCGATGACCAGCAAGCGGACTTACTCGTACTTGATGTCGGCGTCGTAGCTGCTGCCACCCACCTTGCCATCCTTGCCCAGGCTGATCAGGTCGAACGGCTGGCCTTCGCCGGGTGCGCGGTATTCCAGCGGGTGGCCCCACGGGTCGTTGAGTTCGGCCGGCTTGGCATACGGGCCCAGCCAGCCGCTGGTGCCGCCGGGCTGGGTAACCAGGTCATCAAGCTTGGCCGGCAGCTTGCCGGTATCCAGCTGGTAGTTTTCCACCTTGCCGGCCACGGTCTGGACCTGCGATTTGGCGATGTTGGCCTTGCCGCGGTCGGCACCGCCCAGCACGCGGCTGCCCACCAGCGTCAGCACCGCGCCGATCAGCACGATCACGATGATGATTTCCAACAGGCTCATGCCGGCCTGGCGGCGCGGCGAGGTGAAGCGGATCAGGCGGCGTTGCATGCGGCAGGCTCCTTGCAGGGTTCAGGGGAATGCGAAAGCGCCATCGTCAGCCGATGGCATTGGTCAGGTCATACAGCGGCACCAGCACGGCGACGATTACCAGTCCGACCACCGATGCCAGCACCAGGGTGATCACCGGCACCATCGCCGACAACAGGCGGTCGATGGCGCGTGCGCTTTCCTGCTCGAAGGTGTCGGCGGTCTTGAGCAGCATGGTGTCCAGCGCGCCGGATTCCTCGCCCACCTGGATCATCTGCAGGGCCAGGCGGGGGAAGCGCTTGCCGCGCGCCAGCGACACCGACAGGCCGTTGCCGTTCTTGACGTCGTCGCTGGCCGCATCGACGTCGGCGGCCAGCGCGCGGTTGCCCAGCACGTTGCGCGCGATGCCCAGCCCGGCCAGCAACGGCACGCCGTTGCGCAGCAGGGTGCCCAGAGTGCGCGCCAGCCGCGCGGTTTCCAGTTTGGCCAGCAGCGGGCCGATACCTTTGCGCTGCAGCAGCCAGCCGTCCATCGCCAGGCGGAACGCCGGCTGGCGCAGCTTGCGTTCGATCACCAGCAACGCCAGCGCCGGCACCACGATCATCGCCAGCCAGCCATCGCGCACCACCAGCCCGGCGGCCAGCACCCACTGGGTGAACCACGGCAGGGCCACGTCCAGGCTTTCGTACATGAGCGCGAACTGCGGCACCACGTAGCCCAGCAGGAACAGCAGCGCGCCGCCGACCACCGCCAGCAGGATCGCCGGGTAGATCAACGCGTTGATCACCCTGCCCTTGAGTTCGGCGCTGCGCTCGAGGTACTCCGACAGGCGCTGCAGGGTGTCGTGCAGGCTGCCGCCGGCTTCACCGGCACGCACCATGTTGATGTACAGCCGCGAGAACAGCCCGTGCTGGCGTTCCAGCGCGGTGGACAGCGGCGCGCCGCCGCGCACCACGTCGCGGATGTCGGTGATGGCGCGACGGCTGCGCTCGTCTTCAGGCAGGTCCAGCAGGATGGTCAGCGCACGGTCCAACGGCTGCCCGGCCCCCAGCAGGGTGGCCAGCTGCTGGGTGAACTGCACCAGCGCGGCGCCGTCGAACGGCTTGCGTCGCAGCAGTGCGGCCCACGAGGTGGGCGTGGCCACGCCTTCGCTGGCCAGGCGCGCTTCCATCGGCAAGTGGCCCTGGTCCTGCAGGCGGGTGACCACGTCGGCCTCGCTGGCGGCCTCCATCTGCCCGTCGAACAGTTCGCCGTGCGCGTTGAGCGCCTTGTAGCGGTACAGCGCCATGCTCAGCGGCCCGCCGGCCAGGGACGATGCATGCGCATCAGGATTCCTCGGTCACGCGCAGGATTTCCTCCAGCGTGGTGTGGCCCTGCAATGCCTTGGCCAGCCCGTCCTCGTACATCGTGCGCATGCCGGCCGCGCGTGCGATCTGCTCGATCTCGCCCATGCCGGCGCGACGCATCACCGCGCGGCGCAGCTCGTCGTTCATCACCAGGAATTCCATGATGGTGGTCCGGCCAAGATAGCCGGTGGGCGCGATCGCCGAGGGCTGCGCGCGGTACAGGAAAATATCGCCCTGCGGCTGCAGGCGACGCAGGCCGAACTTCTCGATCTCCTCCGGTGAGGCCAGGTAACGCTGCGCGTGTTCGGGCTCCAGCCGGCGCACCAGGCGCTGGGCCAGGATGCCGTTGATAGTGGAGGTAAGCAGGTAATCTTCCACGCCCATGTCGAGCAGGCGGGTGATGCCGCCGGCGGCGTTGTTGGTGTGCAGCGTGGACAGCACGAGATGGCCGGTGAGCGCGGACTGGATGGCGATGCGCGCCGTTTCCAGGTCGCGCATTTCGCCGATCATGATGATGTCCGGATCCTGGCGCACGATGCTGCGCAGTGCGTGGGCGAAGTCGAGCCCGATCTGCGGCTTGGCCTGGATCTGGTTGATGCCTTCGATCTGGTACTCCACCGGGTCTTCCACGGTGATGATCTTGACGTCGGCGGTGTTGAGCTGGCTAAGCGCGGTGTACAGCGTCGTGGTTTTGCCCGAGCCGGTCGGGCCGGTGACCAGCAGGATGCCGTGCGGCTGCTCGAGTACCTTGCGGAACTGCGGCAGGAACGCATCGGTGAAGCCGAGCCGGTGGAAATCGAAGACGACGGTATCGCGATCGAGCAGGCGCATCACCACACTCTCGCCGTGCGCGGTGGGCACGGTGCTCACGCGCAGGTCCAGTTCCTTGCCCTGCACGCGCAGCATGATGCGACCGTCCTGCGGCAGGCGGCGTTCGGCGATGTTGAGCCGGGCCATGATCTTGACGCGGCTGATCACCGCGGCGGTGAGGTTGGCCGGCGGGCTTTCGCCCTCGATCAGCACGCCGTCGACGCGGTAACGCACCTTGAGGCGGTTTTCGAACGGTTCGATGTGGATGTCCGAGGCGCGCAGTTCGAAGGCGCGCTGGATCACCAGGTTGACCAGGCGGATCACCGGGGCCTCGGAGGCGAGGTCACGCAGGTGTTCGATGTCGTCGACCGCGCTGCCTTCGCCATCGGCGGTTTCGACGATCGCCCCCATCGCGCTGCGGCCCTGGCCGTACCAGCGCTCGATCAGGTCATCGATTTCCGAGCGCAGCCCGACATGCAGCCGCACCGGTACGCCCATCGCCAGACGCACGGCGTCGGCGGCATAAGGGTCCTGCGGGTCGCTGAGCCACAGGTCCAGCACGCCATCGTGCAGGGCCAGCGGACAGACATGGAACTGCTTGAGGAAGCGCAACGACAGCGGCAGTGCATCGAGCAGCGATTCGGGGGCCACTTCGGGCACGGCACGCGCGTCGAGCAGGGCCAGCCCCAGCACCTCGGCGCTGGCCTGGGCGTGGTCGCGTTCGGACACCAGGCCCAGCCGCACCAGCAACTGCAGCAGGCTGCCGCCGGATTCGCGGTGCAGCGGACGTGCTCGGGCCAGGTCGCCTTCCTTCAGGCGCCCGTTGCGCAGCAACGCTTCGACGATGCGGGTTTCCGCAGTGGTTTCTGCAGTGGGATCGTGGGCAACCGCGTTCACGAAGCTCTCCTGGCGACCGCATGACTTTAGCAGTTCGGCGGGTCGCTTTACGTGCCGGTGCGATGTGAAATCGACACAGCCCGCAGGACCGCCGTATGCCCGGGTAAATGGCGACAGGCATGACCAGGGAAAGACAACGCATCCACACGGGGGTAGAGCCACCCCATGGGTGGCTGCGCGTGGTGCACGATCAGCGCGGCAGCCACCCATGGGGTGGCTCTACCCGGAGGATGATCGCCCAAAAAAATGGGGAGCCGATCACAGGATCGGCTCCCCAAGAACCACACACCCGTTACTGGTTGGCGATGACGCTGACGCCGCTGAACGCGGACTCGCCGACCAGCTTGATGTAGTACGTGCCCGCCACCGGCGCGGTGAAGCGTACGGTTTCACTGTTGCCCGGGCGGGTCGACTTGGCGTCGAACACCGTCGCGGTCGGCTCCTTGCCCTGGCTGACGTACACCGACACGTTGCCGCTGCCGCCGTAGGTGAGCAGGCTCAGCACCTTGCCGGCCTGCGCGTCGAAGCTGTACAGCACTTCGCTGCCACCGGCACCGCTCAGACCGCCCACGGCCACCTTGTTGGTCAGCGGGATCGCGGTGGGACCGCAGTTCTCGGTGCACTCTTCCTCAAGCGCCTTGGCCAGCGCGGCCTTGGCATCGACGATGCCGGTGCCGATCGGGGTGGCCGCCGGGATGGTCACCGGGAACTTGCGCGCGGTTTCCTTGAGCAGGGTTTCCAGCTGGGCCGGGGTGAACGCGTCGCGGTTGTTGGCGATGCGTGCGCTCTGCACCAGGGCTGCCACCGCCGCCACGTGCGGCGAGGACATCGAGGTGCCGCCCTTGCCGCCGTAATCGGAGGTCCCCAGTTCCGGCGAGGTGGTGCTGCTGGAAATGGCCTGCCAGATGTAGCCGCCCGGATTGCCGTCGACGCTGCCACCGCCACCCGGGGCCGACAGATCCACCGCCGCGCCGTAGTTGGAGTAGTAGGTGATGCCGCCGGTGATGCGCGTGGCGCCCACCGCAACGACGTTGTTGCAGTTGGCCGGACGTGCATTGGAGACGTTGCCGCCCGCGTTGCCTGCCGCCACCACCACCAGCGTGCCACGCGACACCGCACCGTTGATCGCGGCCTGGTAGACCGGGTCGCAGGCGCCGCTGCCGCCCAGGCTCATGTTGATGATCTCAGCCGGGTTGGCGTTGGCCGGAATGCCCGCCACGGTGCCGCCCGAGGCCCAGGTGATGGCATCGGCGATGTCTGCCAGACTGCCGCCGCACTTGCCGAGCACGCGCACCGGCAACACCTTCGCCTTGTACGCGACGCCGGCCATGCCGACGCCGTTGTTGGTGGCTTCGGCCACCGTGCCGGCCACGTGGGTGCCGTGCCAGGAGCTGTCTTCGGCCAGCGAGCCGGTGTAGCACTCGTTGTCGTTCTCCACCCAGTCGCCGTAATCCAGTGCACCCGGGACGCGGGCGTCGGTCGGGCGGCGCGAGGTTTCGGCATCGCTGATGAAGTCATAGCCTTCCAGCAGGTTGCCGCTGAAGTCTTCATGGTTGGGCAGGATGCCGGTATCGATCACCGCCACCACCACGCCCTCGCCCTGCGACACGTCCCACGCCGACGGCGCGTTGATGCCGCCGGTGGCGTTGCCGAAGTGCCACTGGTACTGCGCGTAGTACGGATCGTTGGGCACCAGCTGCTTGGTTTCGGTCGGCTTGGCGCGCAGGTCGGCGCGCTGCATGCGCGCATTGACCACGGCGTATTCCACGGTCGGGTCGGCCTTCAGTTCGGCCAGCACCTTCTGCAGTTCGGCATCGCCCAGGCGGCTCTGCAGGCGAATCAGGTCGGCACCCACGCCGAGCTTGCGCACCACCTGCGGGTTGAGCGCACCGGCGCGCGCCGTGCCACCGTTGAGGGTGGCGCGCGACAACGCCGAGTTGACCACCGCCAGCTTGGCCGAGCGGTCCGAGGCCGCGGCGCTGCCGGCGCGGTACTTGACGATGATGCCGTTGCTGCTCTGCTGCGCGGCAGTGGCCGGGCGCTTGGGTTCCTCGGTACGCGGGCTGGCGGCGAACGCCGAGCCGGCCGAGATCGACAGCAGCGCGGCTGCCAGCACGTTGATGCGAAGGTTCTGCTTACTGGTCACGTTGAAATCCTCTTCAAGGTCATGATCAAACGACTGTTCAGGCCAACATTCCATGCGAGTTCCCTGGCCGGCCCTGGCCAGGGTTCCCGTGACCCGCCCCCTCAGGCCTTGCATTGCTTGCAGCGTGGCCCCTACCAGGCCACGCCTTGCCACGTCTGCTTACCAGCCGAAGCCGGCACCCACGCCCACCGAGCTGTCATCGCTGCTGAAGGCACCGCCGATGGTCACCGTGGCACGCTCGCTGAGCGCACGTTGGTAGCCCAGCGACAACGCCGACTCCCCACCCTGGTAGCCCACGCCCACGCCCACCCGGTTCTGGGTGCGCACGCCGGCGGCGCTGGTGGCCATGTTGAGCATCGCCGCGCTCATCGCACCCTGGCGATCGATGCGACGGTCCTGGTGGCGCAGACGCTGGTCGATTTCTCCCTTGTAGATGTCGAAGCTGTCGGCCATCGCGCCGAAGCGCTGGTCGGTGTAGCTGTTGGCCGTTGCGATGCCGCCGTCCAGCTGGCCCTTGTTGACCGCATCGGTGGCCTGCGTGCCGGCGGCAACGTTGGCCACCTGGCGTTCGTTACCCACGCTGCCCACTGACACCGTATCGGCACGATCGGCAACCGAGCCCTGGCCCAGCGCGACCGAGTTGGCCGCTGTTGCGGTGGCGCCCTGGCCGATCGCGGTGGCCGAGGCCCCGCTGGCGACAGCGCCATCGCCCATGGCAACCGCGTTGACGGCGGTGGGTGCGGCGGCGACCGGTGCGTTGGCCACCTGCGCACCGCCCGCACTGGCGGCCGTGGGGGTGCCCTGCACGCTGGCAGTGGCCACGCGCTCGTCGGCCGTGGCCAGCGACGCACTGGCCACATTGGCCGACGGTGCCGCTGCGCTGCGTGCGCGCGCGTTGGACGAACCGGCCACGCGCTGGTCGAGGTCGCTGACCTTGCGGTCCAGTGCACCCAACGCGTCACCCACGTTGTTGTACGTGGTTCCCTGGATCACATAGTTGGGGGCCACGAACACACCCTGCATGCCCACGCTGGCACCACCGCCGAGGAAGCTGGCGGCATCGGACAGCGACTGGAACAGCTGGCCACCGTTGATGGCCTGGCGGCTGCCGGAAGCGATGGACCCGCTGCCCACGTTGTCCAGCACCGTGCCCTGCACACCGGACAAGGTGACCTTGTCGCGGCTGGCGTCGTCGTAGCTGAGCGCATTGGCGGTGACGGTTTCCACCGAGCCGATACGCTCGTCGATGTCACCCACACGGGTTTCCACCGCGCCCACGCGCTGGTTGGTGGTGTTGAGCTGGCCGCCGGTCACCGCATCGGTGCTGCCGGCAGCGATGCGGCCGGCCGCGACGTTGACGATGCGGCGCGTGGCCGGACCATCGGTGCCGTTGCCACCGCCCACCGACACCACGTTGGCTTCGACCGCACGTGCGCCTGCACCCAGTGCCACCGAACCGGCGCCGGACACGCCGGCCCCCGCGCCGATGGCGATGCTGCCGGCGCCGTTGCTGGCGAAGGCGCCGTTGCCGATGGCCACGCCGTTGGTGGCGTTGGTGGAGGCCGAGCGGCCGATCACGGTGCTGTTGTCACCCCGTGCCGATGCATCGGCGCCGATGGCCGTGGCACCCGTGGCCGAGGCCACCGATGCCGCGCCCAGAGCGCTGCTGCGGTTGCCGCTGGCGGCAGCGCCCGACCCGGCGGCGAGCGCATCGCTGCCGCTGGCGGTGGCCACGCCGGTGCCGCTGGCCTGGAAGTGCTTGCCGACCGCATCGGCGGTGGCCGCCACGCTGTCCAGCTGCGCCTTGTTCACCGCGTCGTTGGCGTTCACTGCCGCACCGACGTTGGTGATGCGGCGCGTGGCCGGACCGGTGGTGCCGTTACCGCCACCGACCGAGACCACGTTGGCTTCGCTGGTGCGTGCACCGGCGCCCAGCGCGACGCTGCCGGCGCCACTGGCCGAGGAACTCTTGCCCACTGCCGTGGCATTGAGGCCGCTGTAGGCGTAGCTGTCCTGACCGATCGCGGTGGAGCCGACCGAGGTGGCCCACGCCAGCTGGCCGACAGCGGTGGTCTGCGCCGCGGTGGCCCAGGCATTGGAACCGGCGGCCACGCTGTTGGCGCCGCTGGCCTGCGAGGCATAGCCGATGGCGTTGGCGTAGGCACCGGATGCGGTGCTGCCCCAACCCAGTGCGGAAGCGTAGTCGCCGCTGGCTTCGGCGCCGTAGCCGAGCGCGGTGGTCCGCACCCCGCTCGCCGCGCTGAACGCGCCCACTGCGGTGCTGTAGTCGCTGCCCGCTTCGGCGCTGTAGCCGAACGCCGCCGACTGCAGCCCGGCCGAGGTGGCGCCGGCGCCGCTGGCGGTGCTGAACACCCCGGTGGCCTGCGCACCGGCACCGAGCGCGGTGGCGCCGGTACCGCTGGCGCTGGTGGCCTTGTCCAGGATCACGTTGCCGTTGGCATCTTCGTAGTACAGCGCGCCACCGATGGCGGTGGCCGAATCGGCGGTGGCCGAGGCGTTGAAACCGGACGCCGACGCATTGCGACCGGAGGCCAGCGCGCCGCTGCCATAGGCCGATGCCCCGGTGCCGAACGCGTTGGCGGCTTCACCGGCGGCGGTGGCGTAGGCGCCATCGACATAGGCACCCACGTCATCGCCGTTGCCGCTGCCGGATGCCTTGAACTGGCGGTTGGTCTGCTCGGCAACCTCGGCCACGGCGCTCAACTGGTTGACGTTGACCGCATCGGTGCCTTCGGTACCGTCGGCCACGTTGGTGATCTGGCGCTGCGCAGTGGCCGTACCCACCGAGACCGTGTTGTCACGTTCGGCCGACGAACCGGCGCCCAGCGCGACGCTGTTGACGCCTTCGGCGATGGCGTTGGCACCCAATGCGGTGCTGTTGGCCGCATCGGCCCACGAGTTCCAGCCGATCGCGGTGGCGTAGTCGTCGGTTGCCCATGCACCGGCACCGAACGCCGCCGCACCGGTGCCGCTGGCACGGGCCGGCAGCAGGCCGAAGAAGGTCGAGCCACCGATGGCCACGCTTTCATCGCCGGTCGCTTCGCTGGATTCACCCAGCGCCACCGAACTGGCACCGGAGGCCGTGGCCGACGTACCGACGGCGGTAGCCAGGGCGTTGGATGCGATCGCGCCGTAGCCCAATGCGTTGGACAGGCGCCCGGTGGCTTCGCTGTAGCTGCCGAACGCCGAGGCGCCCGCATCCGAGGCGGTGCTGCGGAAGCCGGTCGCGGTGGCCTGCTGGCCACTGGCCGACGACTCGAAGCCGTTGGCGGTGGCATAGGCGCCGCTGGCGATGGCACCGCCACCGACCGCGCTGGCACCGATCTCGCTGGCGCTGGCGTTGCTGCCCAGCGCCACGCTGTTCTCGCCCGTGGCCTGCGCATTGCTGCCCACTGCCGCAGCGCCATCGGCGCTGGCCAGTGCGTTGGTGCCCACCGCCGTGCTGCTGGCGGCCAGCGCATTGGCGCCGGCACCCAGTGCGGTGGCACCGTCGCCGATCGCATTGGCGGCTTCACCGGCGGCCAGGGCGTCGTCGCCTTCCACGTAGGCACCGGCATCGCTGTTGTCGCTGCCACTGGCCTGGAAGTACTTGCTGGTGGCTTCGCCCGCGGCGGCCACCGCGTTCAACTGGTTGAGGTTGACCGCGTCGGTGCCTTCGGTACCGGCGGCGACGTTGGTGATCTGGCGCTGCGCATCGGCACTGCCCACCGACACGCTGTCGTCGCGGTCGGCGATGGAATCGGCACCGAGGGCCACGCTGTTTTCACCACTGGAGGTGGCGGCGTTGCCGAGCGCGGTGCTGTTCACGCCCGGCGACCACGCCCCGCCGCCCACGGCGGTGGAGTAGTTGCCCGAGGCTTCGGTGGCCAGCAGGCCGAACAGCGAACCACCCACGGCCACGCTGTTGGTGCCGGTGGCCAGGCTGCCCTGGCCGGTGGCGGTGCTGTACGCCCCGGAGGCTTCGGCATCGCCGCCGACGGCCACGCTGTTGGACCCGGTGGCCTGGGCGAAACTGCCCAGTGCGGTGGCGTTGAAGGCGCTGGCCACGGCCAGGCCGCCGATGGCGGTGGTGTAGCCGGCGGTGGCTTCAGAACCGAAGCCGTAGCCAGCCGACAAGGTGCCGCTGACCACGCTTTCGGAGCCCACGGCGGTCGCACCCTGGCCGCTGGCGCTGCTGTAGTAGCCCAGCGCCACCGACTCTTCGCCGGCCGCGTCGGACAACGCACCGCCGGCAAAGCTGCCCGCACCGGATGCGACGCTGGCCGCACCGGTGGCGGTGCTCTGCTCGCCGGAGGCCTCGCTTTCGGCGCCGGTGGCGGTGGCGTATTCGCCGCTGGCCTGCGCATTGGCGCCCACGGCGATCGCGTTGGCACCGCTGGCCAGCGCATTGAAGCCCACCGCACTGGCGTTGTCGGCCAGTGCGAACGCGCCGCTGCCCAGCGCGGTGGCGCCGCTGCCGGCAGCGAAGCTGGCCGAGCCCACGGCGGTGGCGTAATCGCCATCGGTGGCCGCGTTGGAACCGGCGGCCACGCTTTCCTCGCCACCGGCCACGGCCACGCCGTCACCGCTGGCCTGGAACTGCGCGGTGGCGTCGGTGAGCTGGTCCAGGTTCACCGCATCGGTGCCCTGGGTACCGGCGGCGACGTTGGTGACCTGGCGCTGGCGGGTGCTGCTGCCCACCGACACGGTGTAGGCACGGTCGGCGACCGAACCGGCGCCGAGTGCCACCGCATTGGACGCGCTGGCGTTGCTGCCGGCGCCGATGCCGATCGCGCTTTCACCGCCGGCCACCACGTTGGTGCCGATGGCGATGGTGTTGATGCTGTTGCCCAGCGCCTGGAAGCCGACCGCGACGCTGTTGTCGCCGTAGCCGAACGCCCCCCGGCCCAGCGCAGTGGCGCTGCTGCCGCGGGCCCAGCTGTTGTAGCCGATCGAGGTGGAACCGGTGCCGCTGGCCCACGCCGACTGACCCACCGCGGTGCCGTTGGCCGCGGTGGCCCAGGCGCTGGCGCCGAACGCGGTGGCACCGTCTTCGGTGGCCCATGCATAGGCGCCGGTGGCAGTGGTTTCCTCGCCGCTGGCGAAGGCGTTGTCGCCCTGCGCAACGCTGTAGTCGCCGGTGGCGCGCGCCTTGTAACCGGCGGCCAGGCTGTTGTTGCCGGTGGCCTGCGCGCCGCTGCCGAACGCGTTGCTGGTGGTACCGGTGGCCAATGCCCCCGCACCCACGGCCACCGCATCCTGGGCCGCGGTGGTGCCTACCTTGACGGCGTTGCCGTCGGCATCGACCAGCGGCTGGTTGAACTCGTCATAGGCCTGGCCGAGACCGCCGATGGCGACGCTGCCGTTGCCGTTGGCGCTGACGTTGCGGCCCACGGCCACGGTGTCATCGCCCAGCGCGTTGGCCCCGTTGCCGAGTGCGGCCGCACCGGCGCCCAGCGCATTGCTGGCTTCGCCCGCGGCGAGTGCGCCGTCGCCGTCGGCAAAGGCGCCCACGTCGCTGTCATCGGACCCATTGGCCTTGAAGCGGCTGGCGGTGACGTTGGCCACCTGGGCCACGCCATCCAGCTGCGCCTTGTTTACCGCATCGGTGGCGTCGGTACCGGCCGCCACATGGGTGATCTGGCGTTCGTTGCCGACATCGCCCACCGAGACGGTATTGGCGCGGGTGGCGGTGGAATTGGCGCCCAGCGCGACGCTGTTGGCGCCGCGTGCGGTGGCGTAGAAACCGACCGCGGTGCTGAGTTCGCCGCTGGCCCAGGTTTCCGCGCCCAGCGCGGTTGCACCCTCACCCGGCGCGTAGGCGAAGTAGCCCACGGCGGTGGCTTCGGTGCCCGACGCTTCGGTCAGGGTACCGTTGGCGGTGGCGTAATCGCCGCTGGCGATGGCGCCGGCGCCCACGGCGGTCGCCGCTTCACCGCTGGCCTGGGTCTGCACGAAGAAGCCCAGGCCCGGCAGCAGGTCGGCGGGGCCGCCGATGGCGGTGCTGCTGTTGCCGGTGGCCACGCTCTGCGTGCCGACGGCGGTGGAGTAGTCGCCGATGGCGTTGGACACCGCGCCGAAGGCGGACGACTGCGCGCCGCCGGCGTACGCGCCGACACCGTAGGACGACGAGGCGAAGCCCGACGCTTCGGCACTGGCACCCACCGCGGTACCGCCGACGCCGGCGCTGGTGGCACCGGTATCGACCGGCACGCCGCCATTGGTGATCAGCGGGTTGCCATCGGCATCCACCGCCGCGCCACCGACCGCCACGCTGCCCGGGCCGTTGGCCTGCGCGTTGTTGCCGAAGGCGGCGCTGTTCTGGCCGTTGGCCACGGCATTGAAGCCGACCGCCGTGGCGTTCTGCGCCACCGCCGTGGCACCGCTGCCCAGCGCGGTCGCACCGTTGCCGAGTGCGTTGGACGCTTCACCGATGGCGGTGGCGTTGTCGCCGTCGGCGTATGCGCCGGCATCGCTGTCGTCGCTGCCGGTGGCCTGGAAGTACTTGCTGGTGGTGGCCGCCACTTCGCCCACGGCATCCAGCTGGGATTTGTTCACGGCATCGTTGGCGTCGGTGCCATCGGCCACGTTGGTGATCTGGCGGCGCAGGCCGGTTTCGCCGTTGCCCACGGACACCGTGTCGATGCGATCGGCGTAGGAGCCGGCGCCGAGCGCCACGCTGCCCACGGCCACGGCCGCGGAATTGGACCCGAGCGCAGCGCTGAAATCGGCCACGGCCACGCTGAACGCGCCGACCGCCACCGAGGCTTCACCGCCGCTGCCGGCGCCACGGCCGAGCGAGGTGCTGCCCGCGCCGATGGCCAATGCGCCGCCACCAATGGCGGTGGCACCGTCGGCGCTGGCTTCGGCCAGGCCGCCAATCGCGGTGGCCGCACCGTTCTCGCTGGCGGCCAGTGCATGTGCGCCCAGCGCTACGTCGCCCAGGCCGAAAGCGGCGGCGCTCTGCCCCACCGCCGTGCTGGCGTCACCGAAGGCCAGCGTGTTCTGGCCGAAGGCGCTGGCGCCCAGGCCGGCCGCAATGGCCTGGCTGCCGGTCGCCGTGGTGGCATTGGCCAGCGCCTGGCTGCCCTGCCCCACGGCGGTGGCGCCGTCGCCCTCGGCGTTGGCACCGGCACCGGCGGCAAGCGCGCCGTCACCGTCGATCGTGGCCGCGTCGCTGTTGTTGCCTGCGCCGTCTGCCTTGAAATAGCGGGTCGCGCCTTCGGCAGCGACTGCAACCTTGTCCAGCTGGGCCTTGTTCACCGCATCGGTGGCGGCGGTGCCGGCGGCCACGTTGGTGACCTGGCGCTCCTTGCCGGCGTCACCCACCGACACCGTGTTGACGCGGTTGGCCTTGGAGCCGGCACCGAGCGCGACGCTGTTGTTGGCCGACGCGGTGCTGTTGCTGCCGATGGCCACCGCATTGCTGCCGGTCGCGCTGGCGCTGCCATCCACCACGCAACTGTCGAGGATCTTGCTGTTGAGCACGACGCAGTTGGCATTGCCGCCCACTTCCACCGACTGCGCCAACGCCGCCGGCGCGAGCCCTGCCATGCCCAACCCGAGTGTCAACGCGATGGCACCCGACAGCAGCGACGAGGCGCGCGTGTCGGTGGATCGTCGCTGGTCGATGACCACGCCGGCAGACTGGCTGGTGGCCAATTCCGAGGCGACAACCATCTGCCCCAGTGCTTTGTTCCAGACCTTGCGATAAATCCGATTCATCGATGCGACTCCTGAGTGGGCTGGTTTTGGGCAAAGCGACGCCAACGCCGGACCGTGTGGTCCAACGTCCCCTGGGGGCGTTTACTCGCTTGATTTACTGCGTTGCGCCGAATGGCTTGCTACAGAAGTACAGCCGACTCGCCATCCATGCGGTTACTGCAGAACTGAACGCTTTCGAAATGAGGATGCAGTGTTAACGTACAGTTTCAGGAACGTCAAGACTTTGACGTAGAAAAACTTCCGACAGCGATCTGCGTCACAAAACCGACGAGAAACATGCTGATTACGTTAGTTTCATGTGAGTAATGGCTATAACGCGTTTTCACGTTGTAACGCGCTGTAACTCCTTGCTGCCGATCATTTTCCATTCCGCATAAAAGAAAACCGCCGGCAGTGCCGGCGGTTTCTTCACGCGATTTTCACCGCATCGACAACAGTGACGTGCGCAGTATCAGCCGCACCATACGCGTGCGTTGCGGAACATCCGCAGCCACGGCGAGTCACCCTGCCACTCACTCGGACGCCAGCTCAGATTGAGCGCGCGCGGGGTGCGCTCGGGGTGCGGCATCATGATGGTGACGCGGCCGTCGCTGGTGGTCAGGCCGGTGATGCCGTCCGGCGAACCGTTCGGGTTGAGCGGGTACTGGGTGGCCACGTTGCCATCGCCATCCACGTAGCGCAGCGAGACGCGTGCGGCGGCCTGGTCCACGGCGGTGGCGAACACCGCCTGGCCTTCGCCATGGGCCACCGCGACCGGCAGGCGCGAGCCGGCCATGCCACGCAGCAGGATCGACGGCGACTCCACCACTTCCAGCAGCGCGGTACGCGCTTCGAACTGCTCGCTGCGGTTGCGGCGGAACTGCGGCCAGTGCTCGGCACCGGGGATGATGTCCTTGAGCTGGCTCATCATCTGGCAGCCGTTGCACACGCCCAGGGCGAAGCTGTCGTCACGCGCGAAGAACGCGGCGAAGGCATCGCGCAGTGCGCTGCGTTCCAGCACCGAAGTGGCCCAACCGCGGCCAGCCCCCAGCACGTCGCCGTAGCTGAAGCCACCGCAGGCGACCAGACCGGTGAAATCGGACAGCGCGACGCGGCCTTCGATCAGGTCGCTCATGTGCACATCGAACGAACTGAAGCCGGCACGTTCGAAGACGTTGGCCATTTCAATCTGGCCGTTGACGCCCTGCTCGCGCAGCACCGCCACGCGCGGGCGCGCGCCGGTGTTGATGAACGGGGGTCGCTCCTGCGCATCCTGCGCCCGCGACACTGGTACATCCATGTACGGCGGTCGCTCCTGCGCATCCTGCGCCCGCGACACTGGTACATCCATGTACGGCGCCGCCACGTCTTCATTTATATCGAAGGTCAGCTTCGGCTTCAGGCCCGGCGCGTTGAAGTTGCGCGCGATCGCACGCTCCTGGTCGGCGTTGTCGGGGTTGTCGCGCAGCTTCTGCATGGCGTGGGTGACCGACCACCAGGCATCGAACAGCGCCTCCCAGCGCCACTCGACCAGGCTTTCGCCCTGCAGCGAGACACGCACCACCGGGGCGGTGGTCGGACGCGCGATGCGCTGCGCGCATTCGGTCAGTGCATGCCGCTCGACCAGATCGGCGAACGCAGCACGGTCTTCCTTGGCGATCTGCACCACCGCACCCAGTTCTTCATTGAACAGGCTGCGGAACGGATCATCGCCCCAGGCATCCAGGGTGATGTCCAGGCCCAGGCGCGAGGCGAACGCCATTTCGCAGAGCGCGGCGAAGGCACCGCCGTCGCTGCGGTCGTGGTAGGCCAGCAGCAGGCCGGCCTGGCGCGCATCGCGGATCAGTTCGAAGAACGCGCGCAGGCGCTGCGCATCGTCCAGGTCCGGCACGGCGCCGGCAAACGCCGGCAGGTCGCTGTGGTCGGCATGCACCTGGGCCAGGATCGAACCGCCCAGGCGCTGCTTGCCCGCGCCCAGGCCGATCAGCCACAACTCGCTGTCGGTGTCGCGGTCCAGCAGCGGGGTGAGCTGCGCGTTGGCATCGGCCACCGGCGCGAATGCGGAGATCACCAGCGAGACCGGCGACACCGACTTGTGCGCCTGGCCATCGGCGTGCCACTGCGCCTGCATCGACAGCGAGTCCTTGCCGACCGGGATGCTCAGGTCCAGCTGCGGGCACAGTTCCATGCCCACCGCACGCACCGCGTCGTACAGCAGCGCGTCTTCGCCGTTGTGGCCGGCGGCGGCCATCCAGTTGGCCGACAGCTTCACCGTCTCCAGTGCATCCACCGGGGCGGCGCACAGGTTGGTGATCGCCTCGCCCACGGCCATGCGGGCCGAGGCGGCGGCATCGAGCAGGGCCAGCGGGGTGCGTTCGCCAATGGCCATCGCTTCACCGGCGACGGTGTCGAACCCGGCCAGGGTGATGGCGACGTTGGCCAGCGGCAGCTGCCACGGGCCGATCATCTGCTCGCGTGCGGTCAACCCGCCCACGCTGCGGTCACCGATGGTGACCAGGAAGTTTTTCGAGGCGACCGAAGGATGTGCCAGCACGCGCAGGCCCGCTTCATGCAGGTCCAGCCCGGCGGTCTTCAGCGCCGGCCAGCGCGGTGCGGGCGGGTGCGCGGTGTCGCGGTGCATCTTCGGCGCCTTGCCGAACAGCACGTCCATCGGCAGGTCGATCGGTGCATCGGCCGGGATGTTGCCCACGGTGGCGCCGTAGGCCACGACGAGCCGCTCTTCAGCGGTGGCGACGCCAACAGCGGCGAACGGGCAGCGTTCGCGCGTGCAGATCGCGGCGAACTCGGCCAGCCGCGCCTGCGGCACGCCCAGCACGTAGCGTTCCTGCGATTCGTTGCACCACAACTGCATCGGTGACAACGACGGGTCATCGGCGGGCACCTTGCCCAGGTCGATCACACCGCCCACGCCGGAGTCGTGCAGCAGCTCGGGAATCGCGTTGGACAGACCGCCCGCGCCCACGTCATGGAACCAGCGGATCGGGTTGTCCAGGCCAAGCGCCACGCAACGGTCGATCACTTCCTGGCAGCGACGCTCCATTTCCGGGTTGTCGCGCTGCACGCTGGCAAAGTCGAGGTCTTCGGCGCTTTCACCGGAGGCCACCGAACTGGCGGCACCGCCGCCCAGCCCGATCAGCATGGCCGGGCCACCCAGCACGATCACCGCATCGCCCGGCTGCAGGGTCAGCTTTTCGACCTGGTTCTGGTCGATGGCGCCCAGGCCGCCGGCGAGCATGATCGGCTTGTCGTAGGCGCGGGTCAGGCCCTGCCCTTCGGGCAGCTCGAAGCTGCGGAAGTACCCCAGCAGATTGGGGCGGCCGAACTCGTTGTTGAAGGCGGCGCCGCCCAGCGGGCCGTCCAGCATGATGTCCAGCGCCGGAGCCATGCGCGGGTTCAGCGCGCGCGGCGCTTCCCACGGCTGCGGCAGCGTCGGGATGCGCAGGTGCGAGACCGAGAAGCCGGTCAGGCCGGCCTTCGGCTTGCCGCCGCGGCCGGTGGCGCCTTCGTCGCGGATTTCACCGCCGGCACCGGTCGACGCGCCCGGGAACGGGGCGATCGCGGTGGGATGGTTGTGGGTTTCCACCTTGATGCAGAACGCCGAATCGACCACCGCTTCGCTGCGGTACTGGCCACTGGCCGGATCGGGGCGGTAGCGCGACGCAGGCAGGCCGGCAACCACCGCGGCGTTGTCGCTGTACGCGCTCAACGTGTGCTGCGGGGTCTGCTGGTGGGTGTTCTTGATCATGCGGAACAGCGAATGCGGCTGGTCGGCGCCGTCGATGGTCCAGCTGGCGTTGAAGATCTTGTGGCGGCAGTGCTCGGAATTGGCCTGCGCGAACATCATCAGTTCCACGTCCGACGGCTTGCGGCCCAGTTCGCCGAAGCGCTGGCGCAGGTAGTCGATCTCGTCCTGGGCCATGGCCAGGCCGAGGCGGCGGTTGGCCGCTTCCAGGTCCTCCAGCGCGATGCGTTCCAGTTCACCCCGGGCCGGTGCGCTGAACAGCGCCTGGGCCTGGTCTGCCTGGTCCAGCACCGACTGGGTCATCGGGTCGTGCAGCGCGCGCATCACCGCCGCCTGGGCGGCGGCATCGGCCGGCCACCCGGTCAGGTCGATGCGCAGGCCGCGCTCCACCCGGCGGATCGGCTGCCCGGCACCGCGCACCAGCTCGGTGGCCTTGCTCGACCACGGCGACAAGGTGCCCAGGCGCGGGACCACGAAGCGCGATACCGCCCCCGCTTCCTGCCCGGCCAGTACCGGCTGGGCTTCCAGGATCCGGCTCAGGATCGCCGGGTCCGGGGCCGCATCGCCCTCGGTCTGGATGAAGTAGACATGCCAGGCACCGGTGATGCGCAGATCGGCGGCCAGGGACTGCAGGCGGGATTCAAGACGTTCGCGGCGGAACGGCGAAAGGGCGGATGCGCCCTCGAGGACCATCATGTCCGGGGAACCGTGGTTGGGAACGGGGCCCACCATTGTACCGAAGTCGGCCGCCGGGGCTTGGCGGGCGGTCAGCACGGCCGCGCCGTCTTCACGGCCGAACCTTGCGCTGGCTCACGGATTGGCGGACGAATGCATGACAACGTTGTCCTCGCCTGCCCGGCACCCCTGCCGGTCAGGCCCTCGTCCGCCCCCACTGCTGTTGCCGGCCTCTCTCACCGGCGCCCGGACCTGCTGCACGCGGGCCGCCCCACCCGGCGGCCCGCGCCCATCACTAGATCGGAGTAAGACCATGCCTGACCCGATGATGCGCAGTGCGGTGACATCGATATCCTCCCAGCCAGCGGCCCGCCACAAACGCTGGCTGCTTGCCTTGGCCCTGGCGGCGGCCGCCACGCCGAGCCTGGCGCTGGCCGCCAACTGTACCGGCGCGCCGGAATGGAACGGCGCGGTGATCTACCTCGCCGGTACCACCCTGCAGAAAGGGGGCGTGCTGTACCGGGCCAACCAGGACATCTGGAATGCGCCGCCCGACCACCCGGCCGGCGCGCCCTACTACACCAACCTGGGCGCCTGCGATGGCAGCGGCAGCAACCAGCCGCCCACCGTCAGCCTGACCTCGCCCAGCGCCGGAGCCAGCTTCACCGCCGGCAGCAGCATCACCGTCAGCGCCAACGCCGCCGACAGCGACGGCAGCGTCAGCAAGGTCGAATTCTTCCGCGGCGGCACCTCGCTGGGCATCGACACCAGCGCGCCCTACAGCGTGACCTGGGCCAATGCATCGGCCGGCAGCCACACCTTCAAGGCGGTGGCCACCGACAACAACAACGCGGTGACGTCCTCGGCCACGGTCAGCGTGACCGTCACCGCCGCCAGCAACGACACCACCCCGCCCAGCGTGCCCGGCGGCCTGGCCTCGCCGTCCAAAACCGCCACCACGGTCAACCTGGCCTGGAGCGCAGCCACCGACAACAGCGGCGGCAGCGGCGTGGCCGGCTACGACGTGTACCGCAACGGCAGCCTGGTCGGCTCGCCCAGCGCCACCCAGTACACCGACGGCGGGCTCACCGCCAGCACCGCCTACACCTACACCGTGCGTGCCCGCGACAACGCCGGCAATGCCTCGGCGCAGAGCGGCTCCATCAGTGTGACCACCGCGGCCGGCGGCGGTGGCGGCGGCAACAAGCGGGTGATCGGCTACTTCACCCAGTGGGGCATCTACGGGCGCAACTACCGGGTCAAGAACATCGACACCAGCGGTTCGGCGGCCAAGCTGACCCACATCAACTACGCCTTCGGCAACGTGCGCAACAACCGCTGCGAAGTGGGCGTGACCCAGGCCTCCGACCCGAACACCGGCGTGGGCGGGGATGCGTTCGCCGACTACACCAAGGCCTTCGGTGCCGGCGAGAGCGTCAGTGGCGGTGCCGATACCTGGGACCAGCCGCTGCGCGGCAACTGGAACCAGCTCAAGCAGCTCAAGGCCAAGCACCCGAACGTGAAGGTGCTGATCTCGCTGGGTGGCTGGACCTGGTCGCGCGGCTTCTCCAGCGCGGCACAGCCGGCCAACCGCCAGGCCTTCGTGGCCTCGTGCGTGGATGCCTACATCAAGGGCAACCTGCCGGTGACCGACGGCGCCGGTGGCGTGGGCGCGGCGGCAGGCGTGTTCGACGGCATCGACATCGACTGGGAATACCCGGTGGCGTGCGGGCTGAGCTGCGGTACCCCGGCCGACAACGCCAACTACACCGCGCTGCTGGCCGAGTTCCGCCGCCAGCTCGATGCGGTGCGGCCCGGGCTGCTGCTGACCGTGGCGGTGGGCGCGGGGATCGACAAGATCCGTGTTACCGACCCGGCGGCGTACCACCCGTACCTGGACTTCATCAACGTGATGACCTACGACTTCCACGGTGCGTGGGATCCGCAGACCAACCATCACTCGGCGCTGTTCGACTCCCCGGCCGACCCGTCCATCGGTGACCAGAAGCTCTACAACAGCAACGATGCGATGGAGGCGTTCCTGAGCCGTGGCGTGCCGGCGTCCAAGTTGAACCTGGGCATCGGCTACTACGGGCGCGGCTGGACCGGCGTGGCCAGCGGCAACAACGGCCTGTACAAGAGCGCCAGCGGCGCGGCGCCGGGCACGTATGAAGCCGGCATCGAAGACTGGAAGGTGCTCAAGAACCTGACCTGGCCGGTCTACACCGACAACGTTGCCAAGGCCACGTGGATCTCCAACGGCACCACCTTCTGGAGCGTGGATACCCCGGCGATGGTCACCGAGAAGATGGGCTACGTGAAAGCCCAGGGACTGGGCGGCGCGTTCTTCTGGGAGTTCAGCGGCGATGACCCGCAGGGCACCCTGACCAAGGCCATCAGCGACGGGTTGAACTGACCCGTAGAGCGGGGCTCTGCCCCGCTGATCGATGACCACGTCATTGCAAACGTGCAGCCGGGCAGAGCCCGGCTCTACTGAAACGGTGACGTGCAGCCGGGCAGAGCCCGGCTCTACCCACCAAAAAAACGCCCCGGCATTGCCGGGGCGTTCTGGTTTCAGCGGCTGCCGCCGGCCGTGGTGCGCTCCAGCGCGGCCTTCAGCTGTGCCGGCGGCAGGTAGCCGCCCAGCTGGGTGCCATCGGCGGCGAAGATCGCCGGGGTGCCGTTCACGCCCATCTGCTGGCCCAGCGTGTACTGCATGGCCACCGGGTTGGTGCAGTTCTTCGGCGTCACCGGCTTGCCGGTCTTGGCCGCGGTGAGCGCCTGCTTGCGATCGGCGGCGCACCACACCGAAATCATGTCGGTGTAGTCCTGGCTGCCCAGGCCCATGCGCGGGAACGCGAGGTATTCCACGGTGATGCCGTTGCGGTTGAGCTCGGCGATGTCCTGGTGCAGCTTGCGGCAGTACCCACACTCGATATCGGTGAACACGCTGACGGTGTACTTGGCATTGGGCGCGGCGAACACGATGCGTTCGGCCTGCGGCACCTTCGCCAGCAGCTTCTGCCGGTATGCCAGCAGACCGGCACTGCTGACCGGCGCCTTGTTCTGGATGTCGTAGGGCTGGGACTGCATCAGATAGCGGCCGTCATCGGTGACGTACAGCACCTGCCCGCCCACCAGCACTTCGCGGAAGCCCGGGAACGGCGCGGCGCCGATGTAGTCCGGCGCGAACTTGGGATCCAGTTTCTGCAGTGCGCTGCGCACCCGCTCGTCGGCACTGCCGGCGGCAGGTGCCGCAGGCGTGGCGGCCGCGGCGGGGCTGGCGCCCTTGCTGGCGGCAGGCGCGGACGGT
This sequence comes from Stenotrophomonas sp. GQ19, assembly GCF_059758695.1. NCBI lineage: Bacteria > Pseudomonadati > Pseudomonadota > Gammaproteobacteria > Lysobacterales > Lysobacteraceae > Stenotrophomonas > Stenotrophomonas sp. GQ19. Next base: position 202,279 of record NZ_JCAXES010000010.1, read on the forward strand.
TGCTGCGCGCAGGCAGTCAGGCTGAGCGCGCCGAAGAGGGCGGCAATGGCAACACGGAGCATCGAGCAGTCCGTCAGGAAAGAAGGTAAGCGCGATTCTCGCACAGCCGCCCCGGCGCACAGCTGGACCGCAGCGAAACAGGGCGCCCCGCCGGCCCGCCCGCGAGGTCAGCCGCGCGGATGATGCCGGGCGTGCAGCTTCTGCAGGTGCTCACGCGCCACCAGCGTGTAGATCTGGGTGGTGGACAGCGAGCTGTGGCCCAGCAGCATCTGCAGCGCCCGCAGGTCCGCGCCGTGGTTGAGCAGGTGGGTGGCGAAGCTGTGGCGCAGCCCATGCGGGCTGATCCGCACCGGATCGATCCCGGCCAGCGCGGCGTACTTCTTCACCAGCGCCCAGAACTGCTGGCGGCTGAGCGGGTGCAGCGACGGTTCCAGGAACATCGGCACCGAGCCGTCGGCCCCGGCCGGGACCGCGCGCTTGCCGGCCAGCAGCGGCCGCGATTCGGCCAAGTAGCGCTCCAGCCAATGTTGGGATTCCTCGCCCAAGGGCACCAGCCGTTCCTTGCTGCCCTTGCCGGTCACCCGCAGCACGCCCTGGCGCAGGTTGACCGCATTGGCCGGCAGCTGCACCAGTTCGCTCACGCGCAGGCCGGCGGCGTACATCAGCTCCAGCATCGCCCGGTCGCGCAGGCCGAGGGGCGTGTCGATGTCCGGCGCATCCAGCAGTGCCTCGATCTGGCTTTCGGCCAGCGCCTTGGGCAGCAACCGCGGCAACCGCGGGGGATCCAGCAGCACGCTGGGGTCCTCGCTGCGCTGCCCGCGGCGCAGGGCATCGGCGAAAAACGCGCGCAGCGCCGACAGCAGGCGCGCGTTGCTGCGCGGCGACCAGCCGTGCCGTGCACGCCAGGCCAGGTAGTCGAACAGGCCGGCCCGGTCGATCGCTGCCAACCCGCCCGCGGCGCCATCGCGCCAGCGCGCCACGCCCTCCAGGTCACGTCGATAGCTGTCCAGGCTGGCCTGCGCCAGGCCCTGTTCGGCCCAGATCGCATCGAGGAAACGCTGGATCAGCACGTTGTCGGCATCGCGCAGCGGCGGCAGTTGCTGCACCAGTTGGCGGCGCAGCGCGGGGGTAGAGGCATCGGACATGCGACCAGCATACGGAGCCGAACACGGGGCGGCCATCGAACCGGCGCCATGGCGCAGGTATGCTCGGCCCATGGCCACCACCACCGCTCCCGCTGCCGCCACCGACCGCCCCGCCAGCCTGCTGCTGTGGCGCCTGCTGGCGCTGCTCTACGACCTGTTCCCCGCGCTGGCGCTGTGGATGCTGGCCGGCACGCTGTTCACCGTGGGCTACACGCTGTCCGGCCACGCCGAGCGCGACAACATCGCCCCCTTCAGCGCGCTGCAATGGTTGCTCTGGCTGTGCTGCTGGATCGTCACCGGCCTGTACGCCACCTTGAGCTGGCGCCGTGGCGGCCAGACCCTGGGCATGCGCCCGTGGCGCCTGCAGGTCACTAGCACCGACGGCACCGCCCCCACCCGCCGACAGTTGTGGCTGCGCTACGCCGTCGGCACCGTCTCGGTTCTGCTCGGCGGGCTCGGCCTGTGGTGGTCACTGATCGACCGCCAGCGCCTGACCTGGCACGACCGCGCCAGCGGCACACGCATGCGACGCCTGCCCAAGCGTTGACCGCAGTAGTGCCGGCCGTTGGCCGGCTCCCGATACCGCCGGACGCATCAGCGTAGTGCCGGCCGCTGGCCGGCTCCCGATACTGCCGGACGCATCAGCGTAGTGCCGGCCGCTGGCCGGCTCCCGATACCGCCGGACGCATCAGCG